>CAMVDK010000169.1 GCA_947166165.1 uncultured Porphyromonadaceae bacterium | reverse complement strand
CCCGGCGACAAGGGGTCGTTCACCGCGCGGCCCTGCAGGTCGTAGGTGCGGCCGTCGGCAGCCGTCGCGCCGCCATCAACCGGTAGCTCCGACACCACGCTCGGCACGTCGCCGCCTCCTTCGGGAGCGTCCGGGTCGTAGATTTCATGGGCGTGGATGAAGTCGTAGCTCGCGCTCTTGTAATAAATCTCTCCGTCAACAATCACATGGCTCAACATGCGGCTCAGGTAGCTTTCTTCCTCTTGCGAGTTGTATTTGTGGCTGCGCAGGTCGATGAAGTTGGCATTCGACATCGTAACCGTGGCAAATCCACTAATGAAGAAACCTACGCCCTCCACAATCATCGAGTAGGGATTGCTTGTCGGCCAGCACACCAACTCGCCGCTGCCGCCTTCTACCATCTCGTATGCGAAGTCACATCCCTTGAAGTCGTACAGTTGCTCACGGTCGTAACGTGTCATCGGAACAAAATCGAGCGTGTAGCCCATGTTGCCCGTCTCGTCGTAGACCTCGTAAATGCCGCGACCGTCGGCGGTGTGGTCGATATAGCGCCCCATAAGCGGCTCATAAGAATCGGCACGCACGGCGCAGACGCAAGGGCCATACACCTGTGATGGCTTGTACTCGCGCACATACGCCACCACCTTGTAGGTGTGGATCACCTCCGGCAGGGGGCGGTTGTTGATCGCGCCCTTGTAGCGGTCCTCCCACAGTTTCTTGTACACCTCACCGTTAATCAACGTGTCGCCCTTGAACTCGTATATAATCGGGAAAAACTTGTACACGGGGCGTTGTTCTGGGGTGCCGTCAGATGTCAATGAATGCTCATAGTATACCCACTGTTTGTTCTCCTTGACGATTGGCTCATAGGCCATCGCCACGCTCGCTGCCCCGGCAACGGCCAGGAGCAGCAGCAATACTTTCATTCGTTTCATGATTGCTGATTTTTAAATGATGAATAACAAAATAAGATGTTTATATGCTTATTAAGGACACTTGGCGCCGGCCGCCGGATTTGACCCCGGCAAACCGGCGCCATTCACCTATAGAATGCTTCACTTGACCACGTTCACCCCGAGTCAAGCCGGCGGTTTTGGGCCAGCTGAAGGGCCTGATGGTCGGTGAGGGTTACCGTACTCGCTCCCGAACGGGAGAACACACCGTCGAAGGTGCCGTAGTCGCCACCGTCGATGGTGACAACGAAGCCGTCGCCCTGCCCGGTGACGGGGATGGTGACCGTGGGCGATGTGGCGCTCACGGTGGTCGTCTCGCCCGACGGCGCGATGAGCGACACACTGTAGGATGCGTACTGCGTCGCGTCGAGGGCAACGTTTAGCGAGCCCATTTACAGAACATAGGTCGCTTCGGGTTCTGCTTCGGCAAGGTGTTGGAGACGATGGCTGCCGCTCAAAATGATAACACCCTCATCTCCTTCATTCAGCAAAGCACCCCAGACTTGTGATGATAGAAGCACCACTAAAGTCAAAATGAAATACTTTTTCATGATGGTTTAAATTTTTGGGTTAACTAAAAGCTTGCTTTCCCGTAATTAAATAAATGTGAATATTTACGGAAAAGAGCAAGGTTTCACGATGCAAAAATACAGTACCCACCCTATCAACACCAAATTTTCAAACAACTTTTTTTTACTTTTTATTTATTTGATTATCAAAGAAATAAAGTGTGTTTTCGCATCGCATGATAAAAAAATAAATCCGCTGCTTATCAACGGATTTCTCAAAAATGAATATAATACTTATATTTATGTGAAAATTATGGATTTTTGCTCATTTCTGACTTTTCATGCAAGAAGTCTGAAAACGATTTGCCCTGGCAGCAGAGCTTGGTTGACAATTTAAATCTTACTGAAGCTGCCGAGCGTTCGGCGTACCCCAACGCAACCGCGACAGCGGCATTAGGAATGCCCAAACAATCGAGATATAGGAGCCGCTTTTCTTTCACACTCAGTTTGTGGCCCTCGGCCTGGATTTGCTCCATCGCTCCGGGGTAGGCAGAACTGATGAACGTATCCACATCATCCCAAAATGATTCAGGCAGTTTAATTGTTACCAGTTTCCTGTTCTCGGAACGCTCGATGTCGAAAATATATTTGAAAATAGAGGCGCCCTTGCTGCCGGAATAAACAACTGAATTGAACAGCTGAGTCAAACAATTCTTGAGCAGCACCAACGGTTCACCACCTTCAGCAATCGCTGCAGCAGTGGTCATTTGACCGTGGTTTTGAATCACGTTGGATTCATCCGTTGCTTCATACTGAGAATCTTGCGCCGTCGAGCGGTCGTTTTGGTCATCACTGGTTCCGCCGGAGATGGTGCTTTCTGGCTTATCAAGTCGAGCCGGAGCGACTGACTGCAACAACAACTCCTTTTCCTCGATTTGCCGCAATGCTTGTTCCAATTGCCCGCGCACCGTGGCAAGACGCACGTTGGAGCGTGCAAGCAGGGCTTTCGCGTTCCGGTAACTGCTAAATGAGTAGAATGCGATGCATAGCGCTGCTAACAGCATTATTGCCATCACACTCCCTAACAGAATGTTCTTTTGGGTGAGTTGATAGATTTCGTTCTTCAATTTCCGTTGTTCGACATGATGCTCTTCATTTTGAACATCATGCTTAACCGCGCTTAAAATGGTATTGCTGGCAATCTCATCCGCTTGTTCGCCATCGAATTGGCTGGCATCTTTGTGGTTGGCATGGCGCTCCAACATCGACTTGGTGCGGAAATACAAAATGCTGTCGCGCACGGTGGCGGGTCGTGGAGCCATGTCAAACAAGATGCGGGCCGAATCGGGTTCGCCCAAATTCAGATATGATTGCGCGGCATAGTAGTAGCATGAGTGCAAATACTCATCCATGCCATGCTCAACAACTGCGATGGCGTAGTGCTTGGTTAGCGGCCAATTCTTGATTTTGTGGTAAAGGCCGGCCAGCACCTCCATGTTGGAGTAATACTCCGCCGTGTCGCCAATTTCCAACGACATGTCGAGCGCCTGGTTGATGAAAACCGAAACCGAGTCGATATTGATGATGCGATATAGCATGCCCAGATTGGAAAGGCATTTTTCTTGATATTTTAAATTGTGGCACAGCTCGAATTGCGACAAAGACAATTTGTATTTTTCGACGGCCAATCGGGTATGGGTATAGAGGAATTGATAAAGGGCGGCTTGGCGCATGAGGGCGTAGCCTCGGTTGTAGCGTCGGGGCGGGCGAAGGCTTCGGCCTGCTTGTACCAGCGCATGGCCTGCTCGGGGTGGCCGAGTTCCTCGGCCACGGTGCCCTGGTGGATCATGGCGCGCACGCGGCGGTCGTAGGGTCCGCCGTGCTCGTAGTAGCGCCAGGCGCGGGCGATGAGCGAGTCGCTGGTGGCGGGGATGTAGGCTTTATAGAGGGCCACGACGGTGAGCAGCGCGTGGTAGGCGCGGTCGGGCTCGGCGAGGGCGGCGGTGTCGACTCGGGCGAGCAGCGCCAGGGCGCTGTCGGGCCGGGAGGCGATGAGCGAGTCGATGGCGACGAGCCGCCGCTCTTCGCCGCCGTCGGTCCGCCGGCAGCCGTCCGCCACCACGCTGAGCAGCACGAACAGGAGCAATATGTGTAAAATTCGCCTCATCTGGGCTGCAAAGTTACAGCATATTGGGCGCAATGGCAAGAAAAAGGCACAAAAAATCATTTTGGTAGCCGTGGGCACGCCGACTCGGCCACCGAGCCGCCATGTATGACGGCTCTACAGTCCAACCAAAGCAAACGCTTTTGTTCGTATCTCTAAAAAGCCGCGGTCGAATATGATACTTATGTTCTTATAGTCTAAAAAAACTCGGCCATCGGCCAGCCTCTCTTTGCGTTGGTCACTTGCGGTAGCGGTACTTGAGGCCGAGGTTGTACATGATGAAGGCCTGGATGTCGGTGTACTCGTCGATGACCTTGGCGATGGGCTTGCCATGGCCGTGTCCGGCGTTGGTGTCGATGCGGATGATTTTGATGGCGTCGCCGGTGTTGCTGGCCTGGAGCTGCGCGGCATACTTGAACGAGTGGGCCGGCACGACGCGGTCGTCGTGGTCGCTGGTGGTGACCATGATGGGCGGATAGGGTGTGCCGTCGTTGTGGATGGTGTGCAGCGGGCTGTAGGCCTTCAGGTAGTCGAACATCTCTCGGCTGTCGTCGCTGCGTCCGTAGTCGCGCGCCCAGTTCCAGCCGATGGTGAACAGGTGGTAGCGGAGCATGTCCATCACGCCTACCTGTGGCACTGCGGCTCCCCAGATGTCGGGGCGCTGGTTGACCACGGCTCCCACGAGCAGGCCGCCGTTGCTGCCGCCGTTGCAGGCGATTTTGCCCTTGCGCGTGTAGCCTTCCTTGATGAGCCACTCGGCGGCGGCGATGAAGTCGTCGAACACGTTCTGCTTTTGCATCAGCGTGCCGGCCTCGTGCCACTGCTCGCCATATTCGCCTCCGCCGCGCAGGCAGGTGTAGGCGCAGATGCCGCCCATGTCGAGCATGGCGAAGGGCGTGCGCGAGTAGCTGAATCCCGGGGTCATGCTGATGTTGAAGCCGCCGTAGCCGTAGAGGAACACCGGCCGCTGGCCGTCGCGCTTGAGTCCCTTCTTGTAAATCAGGAACATGGGGATGCGTGTGCCATCCTTACTGGGGTAGAACACCTGCTCGGTGACGTAGTCGGCGGGGTTGAGGGCCACCTTGGGGGCGAAGAGCTGGCGCGACTGGCCGGTGGCCATGTCGTAGGCGTAGATGGTGGTGGGGAAGGTGTAGCTGGTGAAGCTGTAGAACACCTCGCTCTCCTTCTTCTTGCAGCTGAATCCCACCGAGCCGAAGGTGGGCAGTTCGATGTCGCGCTCCTTGCGGCCGTCGAGGCTGTAGACGGCGGGATGGCTCGAGGCGTCGCGGTCGTAGGTGAGGATGAACTTGTGGTTGGCCAGCTGCGCACCGCTGAGCACGGCGTCGCTCTCGGCAATCACGTCGCGGCGAGTGGCTGGGTCGAGGCGTTCGGCGTCGAAGGCAATCACCTTCCAGCGCGGCGCACCGTCGTTGGTGAACACGAATAGCTTGCCTCCGTCCACGCCGATGGGCGAGTAGGAGTAGCGGTCGCTGGTGCACAGCTTCACGTAGTGCGGGTTGCGGTCCTTGAGGTCTTTCACATAGAGTGTGGTGGCCTCGCCGTCGCTCTGCTCGATGCACACGTAGCGCTCGTCGTCCATCACGATGGCCTGGTGGAAGAGCAGCGGCGCGGTGCGGTTCTCAAACTCCACGTAGTCCTGGCTCTGCGGCGTGCCCAGGCGGTGGTAGCACACGCGGTGGAACTCGTTTTTCGACGAGAGTTCCGACTCCGGCTCGTCGTAGCAGCTGTAGAAGAAGCCGTCGCCCAGCCATTGCGCGTCGGTGAACTTGGCCCAGCGGATGTGGTCGTCGAGCACCTGTCCGGTGGTCATGTCCTTGACAAAGATTTCGTTCCAGTCGCTGCCGTTGCGGGTGATGGTGTAGGCCAGGTAGCGGCCGTTGTCGCTGAAGTTGATTTGCTGCAGCGCCACGGTGCCGTCGGGGCTGAGCGTGTTGGGGTCGAGGGCCACGCGGGCCTCGCCGCCGAGGGCGTCTTGCACGTAGAGCACGCTCTGGTTCTGCAGGCCGTCGTTCTTGAAGAAGTAGTACTTGTCCTTCACCTTGAAGGGGGTGCCCCACGTGGTGTAGTTGGCCAGTTCGGTGATGCGGCGCTTGAGGTCGGCGCGGAAGGGGATTTTCTTCAGGTAGTCCTGGGTGACGCGGTTCTCGGCCTGCACCCACTGGGCGGTCTCCTGGCTGCGGTCGTCCTCCAGCCAGCGGTAGGGGTCGGGAACAGGCGTGCCGAAGTAGACGTCGACCGTGTCCACACGGCGCGCTTCGGGATAGTTGACTTTGGCGCCGGCGCCGATGGCCGAGCTCAGAAGCAGTGCACTGCACATAACGATTGATTTGTTCATGAGGTGTATCCTGTTATTGTTGTTGTCGGTTGGATTGCATTCAGTAGGCCACAAAGCCGGCGGCGTCGACGCCCGGCAGCGAGCGCTTGCGCTGCCCTTTCAGCCACACATGGGTGGTGAAAGCAGCGCCGGTTGCCGAAAAAACGCTCTTGCTCATGGTCGAAAAACAATGATGGTCCGTTTCTTCTACTACACTACAGCGTGCCTTGCTCCACGCGCACGCAGATGCGCTCAATCATCGCGTCCTCCTTGTTCTTGTTGGGGTGGTAGCCTTGCTTGAGGCTCACGCCGAAGAACCGTCCGAAGGTCTGCCAGAAACCCGCGCGGAACGTGCCCAGAAACGCCTTCACGATGTTGTAGCTGTTCTGGTTGGTCTCGCGGTTGATGAGTTTGATGAGCATCTTTCCCTGGTTTTTGGTCATCTTCTTCATCACGGGCTTGTATTCCTTGAAGATGGCCTTCTCGAACTGGGTGAGATATTGCTGTTTCTCCTTCTCGTTCTGGTAAGTGTCGATATACTCGTAGGTCTCGAGCAGCGTGGAGCAGATGAGCTTGGCATAGGGCAGGGTGCGCTTCACGTCGCGCACCGTTTTCCAGTAGAACTCCTCCTCGGCCTTGTTGCGGAAGCGTTCGTGGGGATAGATAGTGATGTTGTTCATCACCAGCATCATGAGTGTGTCGCCGCTTTCGGCTTCGATGAAGTGATAGTAGCCGGCAAACACCTTTTGCAAGGGCGAAGGCACCTCGAGCTGGTCGATGGCCACCTGCCCCCGCGCCTGCATGGCGAGCAGAGCGGCGGTCACGGCAATCAGCAGGGCATAAATGCGTTTCATGATCAAGGTAGTGCTAAAGTGTGGTGCAAATATAGATAAAAACGGAACAGTGGTGAATATATTGTTTTCAAGTTTCTAAAGTGGCTTTGCCCCTTTAGGAAACTTGAGGATTAGGGATGAAAGATTAGGGAT
>CAMVDK010000168.1 GCA_947166165.1 uncultured Porphyromonadaceae bacterium | reverse complement strand
CCGCCAAAAGTTGTGGGCTGTTTTTCACAAATATGAAAAATCCCGAAAGGTAACCTAATAGTTCAGCAGCAAACAGGCAATTCCCGCAGAGTGGTGCTGTGCCGGTGTCCGATGCGGGTAAAAGTTGTAGCATGTAGGGCCTCGCCTTGGCGTGGCCACACGCGCGGCAGCGCGTACGCGACTGCGATGCATCGGTTGGCGGCGTGACCCGGTCGTCGTGCTCGCCGCTGGCTCGCGTGGCCTCGCCTTGGCGAGGTCCTACAACTTACGCCGCTGGCCGTTGCCGGAGTCGGCGATGTGGGGGAACTGTGGGGGGCGGGTGTGCTCAGTCGAGCACGGCGAAGGCTGCCCAGAGGTGCGGGTCGGGGAAGTCGTGGCGCAGGTCGCGCTGTGCGCTCTGCATGGCGTCGTGGGGGGTGGTGTGCCCCGTGAGCAGATGGTGGTAGAACCGCGTCATGAGGAGCGCGGTGACGTCGTCGCGCACGCGCCACAGACTCATCACGATGGTGCGCACCCCGGCGAGCTTGAAGGCGTGCTGCAGTCCGACGACGCCTTCGTAGCCGTCGGGCTGGCCAAGCCCTGACTCGCAGGCGCTGAGCACTACCATACGGCACTGGCTCAGGTCGAGTGTGGCGATCTCGGCGGCCGTCAGGATGCCGTCGTCGTGGCCGGGAATGCTCTTGCCCGAGGCCCAGGCGCGGCTGGCGCCCGAGAGCAGCAGCCCGCAGCGCTGCATGGGGTCGACGCTGGCCGGCTGGGGGTTGTAGAAGCCATGGGTGGAGATGTGGAGGATGGCCGGTGCGTTGCCGCTCAGGCTGCGTATGGCTTGCTCGCTGGCGTCGAGCCGGTCGCGGACGATGGGGGTGATTCGGCCTTCGGAAAGGATTTGGGCGATGTTCTCGATCTCGAACCGGCTGTAGTCGAGCGGCGTGAGTCCGTAGCGCTCGCCAGCGGCGGGAGTGGGCGAGCGGTACTGGAAGGCGAAGAGCGGCCCGGCCTCGTCGCTGGCGGCGGGCGCGGTGTTGTAGTCCACGTTGCCGCACAGCACGGCCTCGCCAGCCCGGCTGGCCGGCGCATTGTCGGCGAAGGGGTGGCGGGGGCCCACGTCGGCGGTCGACGTCACGAGCCGCAGGTCGTAGCGGTCGGTGAGCAGTTGGCCGCCGGTGGTGGGCAGCGCGTGGTGGGCAATCAGGCTCAGCGCGCCGGCAGGACTGTAGTAGATGGTGGTGATGTCGTGGGGCAGGGCGTCGAGCACGGGCTGCCAGACGGCTTCGTAGAGCGAGGTGCTTTGGTAGGTGCTGCTGTCGTCGGTGCGCAAGGCCAAGTCATCGAGCCGAGGCAGGAGCACCACGGTGGGGTGCTGGCGCTCGTCGAGCACCACGGCTAGATAGCGCACCGAGTCGGTCGACACGCAGTTGAACTGGTGGTAGCACACAAATTCGACGGCGGCCACCCCTGGAGCCAGCCTGCGCCGGGCGAGCCGCTCGGCGAGCGGATTGGGGCAGGTGTTGCGCTGCGGCAGGCCAAGCTCGCTCATCAGCGTGTCCCATAGGGCATTCTGCTCCTGAAGGTTGTTGAAGAGTTCGTCGTTGACGATGATGGGCGAATTGGAGATGTGCTGGATGCGGTCGAAGGCTTGCTTTTGCGCCTCGGTAGTGAGCCGTGGCCGGATGGGGGTCTGGTCGACGGGCGAGAGCTGCCACTGCAGGCGTCGGAAGGCTTCGCACTCCAGGCTGTCGGCATGGTGGAGCAGGGCATATCGGTCGTCGACCGTGGTGGCCTGTGCGGCTTGCAAGGTGAGCTGTTTGGCCAGGGTGAAGTCAGCGATGGCGGTGCTGTCCATCGAGTTGAACACGATGTGATTGAGCCGAGCCACCGCCTGCTGCGTCTGCTGCTTGGCGTATACGGCCGCCAGATAGGGGGTCATGCCATAGATGCCGCTCCCAGCGGAGCGGGCCAGATAGCTGAAGATGAGGTCGTAGGCCTCGTGGCGGTTGGCCGATTCTGATTCAATCTGCCGCAGGCTCTTTTGAAACTGGTGGTCAGGGCCGAATTCAAAGCTTCGGTGGATGGCCGCGTTGAAGGAGTCGAGCGTGGCGGCATCGAAGCTGGCAGAGGCATACTGAAGCTGAGTCTGGGTCTCGAGCAGATTGGAGCCGTAGAAGATGGCTGGCTCTGCGGCAATACTGTTGTAGAGCGACTGTGCCCGCACTAAGTTGCCTGAGCGCAGCTCGGTGTCAATCTCGTCGAACGTGAGCCATATGTTGACCGACTTGTAGGGCACCTCCGAGGCCTGGTTCACCCGCCGGCATGCCTCCACCAACTGGAGCGCTTGCTGCCTGGAGCGCTGCCGCAGTAGTGGCGCCAGGCGCTCGTGGCCTACGTCGCCCTTGAGGAAACTCACTATCGAGGCCGCGAGAGCGTCGGTCAGGGCCGGGGTGGTGGCGTCGAAGTAGAGGTCGACCAGCGTCTCGAGATACCAATGGCCGTAGTCGCGATTTTCGACGAACTCGTTGAAGTTCACCGATACGGCATTCTCGAGCATGCCTCTCATGGCATCGAATCCAGTCTCCACCTCAGTGTCGGTGAAGCGCCAGTAGTTGGTCTTCTTGAGCGTGCGTGTGTTGGGGCTGAGTTGCAGTGCGCAGATCCGGTCGAATCCGCTTGCCACCTTGCTGGGCGCGGCTTGGAGCGCGGCCAGCGAGTCGACCCGGGCGCGGGCCTGGCGCAGAAGGTCCTTGTCGGCGGTGGCGTCATATTGCACGAGCGCTTCGGTCACGACGGCCTCGACCGCCGTGCCATGCTGCTGGCCCGTGGAGGGCAGCCATCCCGCGAGCAGCATGCAGGCGAGCAGCACGATTCTCATTTTCCGAATGGCACTCATTCTTCGAAAAGGTGCGGGTTCTGATACTTGCGCATGTAGAAGTTGTTGTAGCTCATCACCCAGTGGGCGATGTCGCGCAGCGAGGGCTGCTGCTTGGCCCGTGTGAGGGCCTCCCAAAGGGCATAGCTCAGCGCGCCGTAGCTGCGACGGCTGCGGGGCTCGACGTACTCGTAGTTGTTCTCGTTGGGCTGGCAGGCGGCCAGCATGGTGACGGCGCCGTAGCCTTTGGAGCGGCTCAGCGAGGTGGGACGCATGGTGGCGGGGCGGCCTCGGCGCACGTAGAGCTTGTTGCTGCTTAGCACCTCGCTGGCACCTCGGCACTTGCCCACGAGCGAGTCGCTCGCCGCGTCGCAAGTGCCGCTGCGGTAGCTGTCGCCGCTGTGGCAGGCGTCGATGGTGACCAGCAGCTCGCCATTGCCTCCCAGACGCTTGCGCAGGGCCACCAGCAGCGGGTTAAGCACGTCGTCGGTGAGGTGGTTCTGCCCGCGGTAGGTCTTGCTGTAGCGCCGATGGGCGTCGAAGGGCACAAAGGCCTCGTCGAGCGCGTCGTTCTCGTCGCCGCTGCGATCCTCCACCTGCTGCCCGTGGCCCGACAGGTGCAGCCACACGTGGTCGCCCGGACGGCTCTCGGCGGTGAGGCGCTTGATGGCCGACACGATGCCGGCCTTGGTGGCCTGGGCGTCGGTGAGGGTGGTGACCACGAATCCGTGCTTCTGCATCACGGGCTTGAGCAGCGCCAGGTCGTTGGTGGAATTCAGCCGCGGCCAGCCGGAGCTGGAGGGGTAGTTGCCCACGGCCACGATGAGCGCGCGGTGGGTGGCACCGGCGGTGACGGCGAGCAGCAGCGCGGTGATGAGGGTGAGTAAGCGATGCATGGCAGTGGGAATGTGGTTTTTAGTCGAAATAGGCTTTGCTGAGCGCTTCAATCTCGGGGTCGCCGCTGTAGCGCTTTTCCAGGGCTTGCAGCACGTCGTGGGCCTTGTCGCGCTCGCTGGCTTTCACATAGGCGGTGGCCAGCAGCAGCGCCACGTCGCGCTGGGCGTCGCTCTCGCGGTAGAGCGGCTCGAGCAGGGCGATGGCCTCGTTGTAGAGCCCGTTCTGTAGCAGGTGCTTGGCCTGCATCATGATCAGTTCGGCCTCGGTGTACTGCGGAGCCGCGTCGGCCAGATGCACGGTGTCGGTCTCCCAGTCGGGGGCCGCCATCGGCTCGTCGACGCCACGCGCGGCGCCGAGGGCGGGAGCCGTGGCGGTTTGGTTGACGGCGATGTAGGTGTCGGCGGTGTCCTGCGCGGCCTGGTTGCGGTAGAAGATGCGCGCGCCAAACCACACGCCGCACACCATGGCCGCCATGGCCAGCGTGTTCCACAGCACCCGGCTCGCCTTGTGGCTCTGCTTCACGGCGCTGGGTGTGGTGCTGGAGGTAGGAGGCGTCGGCTTCGATGCGGCCGCGGGCGTGGCTGTCGGCGGCAGCTTTGTGGCTGCCGGGCATTGGCAGGCTGCGTCGGTGCTGCCGGTGTCGGTGCCGCGCAGCGAGGTCAGCAGTTGCTCCAGGTCGCCGCGCGTGATGTGCTGCATGGCTTGCGCCAGCTGGGCGTCATCGCGCCGGCCCCGGTCGCGCAGGGCGGCGATGGTCAGCCGCTGGGCCTCCACCTCGCGCCGCAGCTCGGGCTCGAGGGCCATGCGCTCGTCGAGCCAGGCCTTCATGCTCTCGGGCAGCGTGCCGCTCAGGTAGCCGTCGAGCAGCGCCAGAGTCATCTCGTTGAGTTTTTCGCTTTGTGAAAACATCTTCAATAGAGTCTTTATGCGTTTGTACGGTGTCAGTTGTTGTCGTCGAGCAGCGCCCTCACGTACCTTTTGAGTCTGTCGAAACACTTGTAGCGCTTCGTCTTGACAACATCGGTGTCTTTAAATCCCATCTCGTCGCGTATGTCGGCCAGCGAGAGGCCGTTGTAATAGAAGTCGCGCAGCAGCGTGCGGCAGGGGTCTTGCAGGGTGTCGATGGCTTGGTTGAGCACTTCGATGCGCCGTTCGCGCTCGGCAGGGTCGTCGGTGCTTTCGTCAATCAGCTCCGGGAGCGGGGGCATGCCGGCATACTGTTCCGAGGGCCGCTTGCCGTCGGTGTCGTCGGCCGCGTCGCCGTCGATGAGCGGCACGTGCTTCTGGCCTTTCGCCCGGTTGCTGGCCTGGTTGAGCCCGATGCGGAAGATGTAGGCCTTCCAGTTGGTGTCGGCAGCCACGCGGCCATGCTGCAAGTTGTCGTAGATGGCCAGAAACGTCTCTTGATAGATGTCCTCCACCTCGCTCAACGGCAGGCTCGTGTAGCGGCTGGCAATCAGCTTCACGAAGTGCGGGCGCAACAGCGTGTAGTTTTGTTCGACAATCTGAAGATATTCGTTCATTGTTGTGATTTCGTGCGAATCAAATAAACAATAGAAACCACAAAATTAGCAAATATTGTCGAAACGGCCAAATCCATGCCCATTAAACAAGCTCATTTTTGCCTCGAAGTTCTGCCATGATATAACATTTCATGAAAAAGGTAACCCATTTCATGGAATAAACGGCCATTTCATTATCGAAATCAACCCCACCCATCCCCCCTCACTCCAAAAGCGGGACAATGGGGTCGGAGGTTTTTGTCCCGCTTTTGGATGAAGGCAGCCGGCGGCTGCGCCGTGACGGCTGTGGCGGCTTGGGGAGTGCCCCCCCCAAAAAAAACAAGGTGTGATAGCCGCCGGCCGATCCATGGCAAGGATGTTTTTCCGGAAACCGGAGAAACAGAGTCAGACCGAAACAGGCACTCACACCTTTCCTGTGTTGTTAGTTGCTATCCGGGGGAACCCCGGCAGCGAGTATTAGATTGCTAATACTATATACGAAGATGCGCGGAAAGTAACCCCTCGTCACCCCCAAAAAAGCACTGAGGATGCAGCCGCACAGCGCGAAGGCATCGCCCCGGGTCACAACCGCCGAAAGCGAACCCGATCCGCTCACGCCATACAAGATGATTCAAGACGTTACAGTTATTTTGGATTTGATGATTTTTTCTCATGATAGTTGAAGGTTACCTTCCGAAAATTCTCATATATAAAAATAACAGCCCGCAACTTTTGGCGGTTTCGGAAGAAATGCCTAAATTTGTGGCGGCTAAAATTCGACTACGGATTATGGCCACACATATGAAGTGTTCTTTTGCTTTGTGCCGACTGATTAATCACCACATTACCTCAGCAAACGGCCACCGAAGCGAAACGAAGTCACCCGTTAGGCACAGCGCGCCTCCAGCCACGCCAAGGAGTGCGGCGCGTCGAATGGTGTGGGCTGTTGTTTTTCTCGTGTTACAACCGTTTGCAGGTTTGTGGTGAACCCATCAGTCGTTGTAACCCCGATGACGGCAGCTCCGCCCTTTTTGTGCTTATACGATTGGCAGAGCTGGCGGGGTACGTGACAAAGTGGATGAACGGAAAACGACAACAACTAAATAACGATAGAACCGATGAACCATCACACTCGAATTATTCTATTCAAGACCCGCGACGAGCTGCTGCGGCTTCACATCGACTGCATCGTGGCTTTCCGAGCCGATGGCAACTACACGCAGACGGTGCTGGCCAACGGGTCGAAGTACACCGTGTGCATGAATCTGCTGTCCATGGAGCAGGCCTTGGCCAAGCAGCTGGGCGACGATGCGCACTGCTTTGCCCGCATTGGCAAAAGCGCAATCATCAATTTAGACTACGTGCAGCACGTGAGCGTGCCGCGCCAGCGCATCGTGCTTGGCGACGGAGTGGGGCAGAACTTCGCTGTGCCCGTGTCGCGCGAGGCCGTCAAGCGCTTGAAGACCCTACTGGTGGGTTGAGAAACAACAGATAGCAAAACACTTACAATCATCATACAAATGCTAGACATCATCATTGGGCGCGATGCCACCACGCAGCAGCTGCGGGTGGCATCGACCGACGGGAAATTGAACAAAGCTTTCGGCACCCCCAAGTGCGTGCCCATGAACGTGAGCCGCAAGCACGCCCAGCTCACCATTGCCGACGACGGCACCACGTGCACCATCCGCAACCTCA
>CAMVDK010000167.1 GCA_947166165.1 uncultured Porphyromonadaceae bacterium | reverse complement strand
CGCCCTGGGCCGCACCGATGCCTCGGCCTTCGCCGGCGGCTGCGCCCCCGACCTGATGGGCAACGGCTCGGTGGACGTGGACGACGTCAACGAGCTGATCACCATCATCCTGCTCCAGTAAATCGGATGGCGTGACCGCCCTCCCCTCCCATAGAAAGGAGCCGCGCCTTGTGTGATAGGCGTGGCTCCTTTGTTTGCGCTCTCCAATGCGTTTCCGCGCACTTGGCTATTCAGCGCGATGCGCTCACTTGACAACGATCTTCTTGCCGGCGTGGATGTAGAGACCCGGAGTCAGGTTGGCGGCGTCGACCATGCGGCCGGTCATGTCGTAGTAAGCGGCGTCGGCAGCGCGGTCGGCCTTGACATCGGCGATGGCCGTCTCGATGGTCTCACTGTAGCTGTAGTCGATGTGGGTGACGGGCAGCTCGATGTTGGTGCCGCAGCCCAGCGTGGACGTTGCATCGGGGAAGTCCTCGGTCTCGGCATAGTCGAGGAAGCTCACCGTGTTGTTGGTGTAGGTCATCGCACGGCTGCGGATGCCCGAGCTGTAGAACTGCAGGTCGAAGCTGCTTTCAACGCAGTTGTCGTCGTCCTGGGCGTCGAACACACAAGTCACCAGCAGGCCCATGCCCGGGGTGACGGCGAAGGGAGCGTCGGCCAGGTCGAACACCAGTTCGCCGTCGTCGCCATAGAAGTTGAGCAGTTCATAAGTCTCCTCGTAGTCGAGCACCGGGTTGGTCGCATCGAACTCGAAGAACTGCTTCTTGCCGTCGACCACGGCAAACTCGGTGGCCTCGAGGGGCTGCAGATAGACCTTCACGTCGCGGGTGATGTCGGTGAAGCTCTGGTTGGCGAAGCGGAAGGTCATGCGCGTGATTTGCACATCGGTCTTGTTCTCGTCGAGCACCATAGCAGCCAGGTCGTCGGCCGTGTAGATCATCTGCGTGCCGGTGTGAGCCACGTAGAAGGTGGTGGGAGCGGCATCCCAGTAGGAGCCTTCAACCATGCTCGTGGCACCGCTGTAGTCGCCAATCTCGAGTTCGTCGGTGAGCTGCGCGTCCTGCGCATTCATCGTCAGGGCAGCCATGGCTGCCAGCATCAAGTAGAATTTCTTCATGTTGCTTGAATCATTTAAAGGGTTAATAATTTGAGTTTATTTCACAATCACTTTTTTGCCGTGGTGGATGTAGATGCCCGCCGTGGGGTGTGCCACCCGCCGTCCGGTGAGGTCGTAATACGCGTCGTCGGCAACGTTGGCGGCATCGGAGCGCAGGTCGGCGATGGCCGTGGCCGGGTCTTCCTCAATCACCTCGCTGGTGCGGTTGCGCAGGTCCACCATCACGCGGAAGCTGTAGGGCGAGGTGACGAGCGTGTAAGGCGTGCTGCCGTTGGGCGTGTCGTAGTCGTAGGCAGCGGCATAGACGTCGTAGTAGACCACCGTGTGCCCGTTCAGGTAGCTGGCGGGCAGGGTGAAGCGCTTCGAGGTCACCGGGGTGCCCCAGTCGTCTTCGGCGTCAACGGCCTCGTCGGCGGCGATGTTGGTATACACCTCGTCGCCCGCCTTCAGGTTCTGCGTCACCTGCACGCGGTCGATGTAGTCGGCCTGGCCCACCTGGGCCGTGACGTTGATGGCCGAGAAGAAGAGGTCGCGCGAGCCGTTGTCCATGGCCAGCGTCTTGGTATACATTCCCGTGGCCTGGCTGTTGTCGAGCTCGACGGTGTAGATTTCGGTCACCTTGTCGCCGGTGCCGTGGCTCTCGACGCGGATTTGGTCGCCCTGGTTGGAATAGGTGGTGAGCACGATGTTGTAGCGGCCCTCGTCGTTGGTCAGGTACAGATAGGGCGAATAGAGCAGTCCGGCCACCATGCTGGGCACAAAGTTGGGAAAGGCATAGGCCTCCCAGCCATAGGTGGAGGCATAGCCGTAGGCGCTCAGGTCTACGCCATACTCGTCGCCACCGCCGGGCTCGATGAGCGAACCGAAGTCGATGCCGTTGAAATCCTCGTCAACGATGGTGTACTCGCCATCGGAGTCGGCTACGTCTTTCGTGTAGACAAACACGCAGTAGCCTTCGGCACCCTCAACGGGGCTCCAGTTGGCCGTGAAGCCGTTGGAAGTGATGTTGGTGGCTTCGCCCACCGTGGGAGCCATGAGGGTGAAACTCGCGCGGCGCGGGGCCATCTTCTGCGCGAAGCCCGGCGCGGCACTCAGCAGTGCGCAACCCAGCAACAAGAGGTAGAGATTCTTCATAAGTTAATTGTAGAGATGTGTATGAATATCAATATTTTCCGCTTTCATGCGGCGTTAATTCACTGGTGAAACGCCCGTATATGCGCGTTTGCGAGTGCAAAATTACGAAAATTTCCAAAAAAACACAAGCGTTTCATGATTTTTAATTACAAATTGCAATATTAGGCATGTGATTTTGAATAATCTTTTGCCGTTACGCATATCGGTAGGCCTTGCAGCTACCAGAGAGTCCGGGTGTACGAAACACCCCACTCGATTCGAATTGCAAAATTACAGCCTCCACCCCTGGTGTGCAATCGCCAGATGTGGGGATTCGGAACGGGAAACTTCATCAACTGTAGTGATTCAACCCAAGCCGACCACGCGGGGCATGCGCACAAATCGCAAAAAAAGTGGGCGCCGATTGTGGCGTCCACTTGTGTGATGTGTGGTTGTTGAACCACCGTCAGGCGGTCAGAACTTCCAACCGAAAGCAATCTGGATGTTGCCGTTCTTGACATCGCCACCGCCATCATAGACGCTGGTCAGACCCAGGGTGTAGCGAGCCTGCAGGAAGGCATGCTCAGTCAGGTTGTAGGTAGCACCCAGACCCAGACCGAAGTCAACAGCCTTGGTTGCATTCTTCCAGTCGGTGGTCGTCTTCGTGCCGCCAGCGTCGGCAGTCACCTTGCTGTAGACGTTGATACCCAGTTGGGGACCGAAGTCGATGGCCACGCTGGGGTTGATATAATACTTCATCAGCACAGGCACGTTGATGTAGTTCACGTTGAATGTTTGATGGTTGAACTTGCCACCCTGAGCAGCGAAGACGACCTCAGGCGAGATGCCGAACTTGTCGTTGAACTTGTACTCCATCAAACCACCAATCTGGTAGTTGGGCTGCATGCCATGCTTAGTATCGCTACCCCAGAAGTTGGTCATGTCGAAACCGGCTTTGACACCGAATTGAAACTGTGCCATCGCACTCATGCTCATCAGCACTGCTGCGAGCACCAAAATCACTTTCTTCATTGTAATTAAATTTTAGTTAAACACTATTAATTTCTTACGTGGTTTTAGACGTAGAACTGTTTGCATGGTTTAAAACTGTGCCGAAACAGAACAGTTCTTCCTACAAATGTACCACTATTTGAAGCATTCCTCGTTTTTTGCACCGCCTTTCAAGCGCCGCAGACGCTGCTCAAGCTCGTCGCGAGCGATTTCGCTGCATATGAAACCGCCGCCAGAAGCAGGGTTGAGCGAATCGGCCTGCGCATTGGCGTAGCAGATGCGGTCGACACCGGCCAAATGGAGTGCGCCAAGACACATCGGGCACGGCTCGCAACTGCAGTACACGGTGCATGCCTCGAGCCTGGAGCTGCGCTTGAGCTGGCAAGCCCGGCGGATGGCGTTGACCACGGCGTGAGCCGTGGGGTCGCCGTCGAGCGCCACCGAGTCGGCTCCGGTGGCCATCACCGCGTCGCCGTCCACTATCACGGCTCCCGATGGGCCTCCTCCCCGATCGGCATTGGCACGCGCTATTTCACAAGCCATACGCAAATATACGAGATTTGTTTCATCAGATTTCATAACAAGCAGTATATTTTAGTTAAGACCTGTTAAATATTCGACGCTTTCTATATTTTTAAGCAAATTTATTTGGCCGATGCCGAAAATAGTGAGTACTTTTGCACGTGTGTTTTTCATGGTATTAGATTTAAGGTTTGTGAAGGCCCTCGTGAGAGTCCCTTCACTTTTTTATTATCCCCTATCTTCATCGCTTGTTTTTGCCCACGATTCGATAGTTGCAGCTCACTTTTCCCTTGAGCATGGCGGCGAGTTTTGAGCGGATGAGCTGCTTGCGTATGGGCGAGATGCGGTCGATGAACAGCGTCTCGAACAGGTGGTCGCACTCATGCTGCACGACCCTGGCCAGATAGCCTTCGATGTCCTCGTCGTGCTCCTGCCATTGCTCGTCGGTCCAGTGCAGATGAATCTTCTCGTGCCGGCTCACGGGTTCGTGGATGCCGGGCACGCTCAGGCAGCCCTCCTCACGGCTCACCGTGGGAGCCGACTCGTCGACGGTGATTTCGGGATTGATGAGCACCATGCGCCTGCCACGCAGTTCGGGCATGTCGTCGCCCAGGACATCGACATCGATATAGACGAGCCTCAGGCTCTTGCCCACCTGTGGGGCGGCGATGCCGATGCCGTCGCTGGCATACATGGTCTCTTTCATGTTCTCGATGAGTTCGGCCAGTCCGGGGGTGTCGGGCGTGACCAATTCGGTGGGAGTGCGGAGCACGGGATGACCGTATATATAAATAGGTAGTTTCATGATTTAATCTGGTAAAACATAAAGTAATTCCGCTTGAATGCATCTTGTCGCTCTTCAAGGCATGGAAGCCTCGTCTTGGCGAGCTTTCGACGAAAGGTAGTCGTTGAGGATGATGGTGGCGGCCATGCTGTCGACTCGGGCTTTGTCGCGTCGCTGGCTCTTTTTGAGCCCGCCGTCGATCATGGCTTGGTGGGCGATGGAAGAGGTGAAGCGTTCGTCGTAGAGAGCGATGGGCACATCGGGCAAAGCCTTGCGCAGGCTGGCCACAAAGGGGGCGATGTAGCGCATGCTCTCGCTGGGAGAGCCGTCGAGCTGCAAGGGCTGGCCCACGATGATTCGCTCCACCGGCTCGCGCCGCACATAGTCGGCCACAAAGCGCAGCAGCTCGTGGGCCGGCACGGTGGCCAGCGCGGTGGCCACGAGCTGCAGCGGGTCGGTGACAGCCACGCCGCAGCGCTTGCGCCCATAGTCGATGCCCAGTATGCGCGCCATCAGCTGTTCTGCATGTTGAGCAGGAATTCCTCGTTGTTGCGCGAGCGCTCCATGCGTTCTTTGACAAATTCCATGGCCTCGACCGAGGTGCGGTCGCTCAGGAAGCGGCGAATGATCCACATCTTGTTGAGCACGTCGCGGCCGAGCAGCAGGTCGTCGCGTCGCGTGCTCGAGGCCATCACGTCGACGGCCGGGAAGATGCGCTTGTTGCTCAGCTTGCGGTCGAGTTGCAGCTCCATGTTGCCCGTGCCCTTGAATTCCTCGAAAATCACCTCGTCCATCTTCGAACCGGTGTCGATGAGGGCCGTGGCGATGATGGTGAGGCTGCCTCCGTCCTCAATGTTGCGCGCGGCGCCGAAGAAGCGCTTGGGCCGCTGCAGGGCATTGGCGTCGACACCGCCGGTGAGGATTTTGCCCGATGCCGGCGCGATGGTGTTGTAGGCCCGGGCCAGACGGGTGATGGAGTCGAGCAGAATCACCACATCGTGGCCGCACTCCACCATGCGCTTGGCCTTGGCCAGCACCAGGTCGGCGATGCGCACATGGCGGTCGGCCGGCTCGTCGAAGGTGGAGGCAATCACCTCGGCCTTCACACTGCGAGCCATGTCGGTCACCTCTTCGGGGCGCTCATCGATGAGCAGGATGATCATGTAGGTTTCGGGGTGGTTCTCGCTGATGGCGTTGGCGATGTCCTTGAGCAAGATGGTCTTGCCGGTCTTGGGCTGGGCCACGATGAGTCCGCGCTGACCCTTGCCGATGGGGGCGAACATGTCCACCACGCGCTGCGAGATGGTGGGGCGGGTCTTGCTCACGAGGTCGAACTTCTCGTCGGGGAAGAGCGGCACCAGGTGCTCGAAGGGCACACGGTCGCGGATGAACTCCGGCCGGCGGCCGTTGATGAGATGGATGTCGCACAGCGGGAAGTATTTCTCGCCCTCGCGCGGCGGACGGATGGAGCCTTCCACCACATCGCCGCTCTTGAGGCCGAAGTTCTTGATTTGCTGCTGGGTGACATAGATGTCGTCGGGCGAGCTCAGGTAGTTATAGTCGCTCGAGCGCAGGAAGCCGTAGCCTTCGGGCATGATTTCGAGCAGTCCCGAGGCGTCGAGTATACCCTCGAAGTTGTAGGGCGAATTGGCATAGGGATTGTCGGTGCGCTGCTGGGGCTGTTGCTGCTGGTTGCCCTTCTTGCCTTTCTTGCCCTTCTTGCCACCGCCTTGCTGCTGCTGGGCCTGTCGTTCGCCCTGCGGCTCCATGAGCACGATGGGAGCCTTGGCGGCTTCCTCCTCGCGGCGGCGGCGTTCCTCCTCGCGGCGGCGGGCATCCTGCTCGCGCTCCTGCTGTGTGCGGGGCTTGAACGTCTGCGTGCCGCCGGTCTTGAAAAACGAGCCCAGCGACACCTCCTGCTTCTGGGTCGGCTGCTGCGCCTCGGCGCTTTCGGTTTTGGCTGTAGAAGGGGGCAACAGCGGCGGCTGGGCCGGGGGGGCCAGCAGCCGGGCGGGTTCGGCGGCCGGCTGCACGGGGGCGGTGTCGACCTCGGCGGGAGCCGCGGCTTCGACGGTGGGAGCCGCAGCGGCGGGAGCGGCCTCGGGCTGAGTTTCGGAGCCGTCTTCAACCGATTCGGCCTTTTTCGCCTCAAGCTCGGCCTTGCTGGGGCGACCACGGCGGCGCTTCTTGCCGGTTGTGCCCTCGGCCGGGGTTTCGGCGGCAGGCTGCAGTGCCTCGGCGGGCTTAGGAGCAGCGTCGTCGCTCACGGCGGGGGCATTTTTTGCAGCCTTCGCCGATTTTTTGACCGGTTTGGTGTCTTGCTTGGCAGCACCCTTGTCGTCGGCCGGCTGCTCGGCATCTGGCTGCTCGAAGGGGAGCGAGGCCTGCTTGGCCTGCTGGCGGGCGGCCTTTTCGGCGGCCGACGGGCGGC
>CAMVDK010000166.1 GCA_947166165.1 uncultured Porphyromonadaceae bacterium | reverse complement strand
GGCCAACGACAACGAGCGGCACTATCAGGCCATCCTCTACGCCCTGCTGGCCTCGTTCGGCGCCGATGTGCGTGTCGAGGACCGCACCAGCGACGGCCGTGCCGACGTGGTGCTGATCATGCCCGACGAGGTGTATGTGATGGAACTCAAGCACGGCGCCACCGCCCAGGAGGCCATGGAGCAGTTGCGGCGCAAGGACTACGCCGTGAAGTACCGCCATGGCGACCGCCCCGTGCGACTGCTGGCCATCAACAACGACAAGGAGACCCGCACCGTCGGCGACTGGCTGTGTGAATAAATCCGACTGACAATGATCGACATCAACAACGTAATCATCAAGACAGTGCGCTCGCTGGCCGCTAAGCGTGGCCGCGACAGCGAAGGCCTCTTTGTGGCCGAAGGCACGAAATGCGTGCGCGACACCTGGAATGCCTTTGAATGCCAATGGCTCATCGCCACGCGCGCCTGGTACGACCAACTGGGGACTGCCGAGCATTACGACAAGGTGGTCATCACCCCTAAGGGGCAGATGGCCCGAATGTCGCAGTTCGACACGCCCAGCGACGTGATTGCCGTGTACAAGATACCGCAGCGCTCCTACACCGACGAGGAAGTGCGCGGCCACCTGAACATCGTGCTCGACAACATCCAGGACCCTGGCAATCTGGGCACCATCATGAGGCTAGCCGACTGGTATGGCATCCGCAACATCTTTGCCAATCCGACCACCGTCGATGTTTACAACCACAAGGTGGTGCAAGCCACCATGGGCGCCATCTCGCGCGTCAAGGTGCATTACACCGATTTGGAGGCGCTGCTGGCCGACTTCAGCTACCTGCCCGTGCTGGGCACCTTCCTCGACGGCGAGAACATCTACGCTCAATCACTTGAGCCTCGCGGATTCGTGGTGTTCGGCAACGAGGGCAAGGGTATCGGAGCCAAAGTGCGGCAACTCTGCACCCAACGTTTGCTTATACCCAGCGCCAAGGCTTCAGGAAGCGAATCGCTGAACGTGGGTATCGCTGCCGCTATCACCATCAGCGAACTGATGCGCAATCAACTAAAAGGAGGCTCAAAATGAAACGCCTAACTGCTTTTGCTATCGTGCTACTCTCCGTCGTCGTGACCCATTGCCAAGTAGTCGGCGCCAAGCAGGCACACACCCTGCTCGACAACATTGTCATGGGAGACCGCGCCGCGCTCAACGAAGCTCGAGTCTGCGTGACTTACAATACAGGCCTTCCAAATGGAATCACGTTGAAGTCCATTGAAGTGATGAACAAGGGAAAGCAGACCTATGTGGCCTGCTATGATGCGACAGGACGACTTGTCGATGGCATGCTCGTGGCCACCGATGGCGATGTGAAGCAGTTGCGCGCCGAAACGAACAACGAGTACGTATGGTTTGTTCCTCAAGGCGACGCCAAATGCGTAGTCTCCGCTGACAGCGTGATGGTGACACGTCGTTACGACATGAAAATGAAACCTCTGAGCAACAGCTATATCTGCCATAGCTGCACAGTGACGTGTCGATATGCTGTCCATGCCGATGGCACTTTTGAGCAACTACCCGTAGTGTGTGAAAACTACCAAATCGAAGGCGAACTTGATACTGATGGCCAGGAACTACCGCCAACATCAAGACGTCAAGTGAAGCCCAGCCTCAACACCACGTCGCTGAGGGTGATGAGCCTCCTCTACAGCCCCATTTCAAACTCATCAGCAGCTATGGAAGAATGGATTGAACTCGGTGCTTACCTCAACCTGCGTTTGGGCATGACAGGTGTGCCCGATAGTGAATTTTGGGGTGCCAGTTACTACACCGACAATATTGCGCCAATGCTTGCTCAGGGCGACGGACGGAAGATGGTGTGGTTCTACCTGCATTATGGCAGCGGACCCTACGTCGATGCATTGGCGGTTTTGTATGGTGGAGATTACAACCGTCTCGCCAACTACATCTCAAGTTCTGATAAACATCCTTCGTTTCATCAAATACTGAAGCAGTCTGCCAAGCGGCTCTCCGACAAAAAAGCCCGTCAATGGTGGAAAGAAGCTCTGAAATAACTCACCGAGACCAACCTATGGCAAAAACTACCAAAACGACTTTTTTCTGCAAGAATTGCGGTGCTGAGTCGCCCAAGTGGGTGGGTCGCTGCCCGCAGTGTGGCGAGTGGAACACATTCATCGAAGAACCTGTGGCACCCAAGACCAGTAAAGGTCGCCTGACAACCGGTAGCAGCCACGAGCCCGTGACGCCCATAAAAATTGCTGATGTCAAAGCCGAAGACCTGCCGCGCATCAAGCTGCCCAGCGGAGAGCTCAACCGTGTGCTGGGCGGCGGTCTGGTGCCTGGCAGCATCGTGCTCATCGGCGGCGAGCCCGGCATAGGCAAGAGCACGCTGGTGCTGCAGAACGTGCTTCGCATCCGCAACCGACGCGTGCTCTACGTCAGTGGCGAGGAGAGCCCGCAGCAGCTGCGCATGCGCGCCGACCGCATTGCCCGTGGACGCATGGACTGCGAGTGCTACCTGCTGTGCGAGACCGCCCTCGAGAACATCTTTGCCAGCATCCAGTCGGAGCCGCCGGGACTCATCATCGTCGACTCCATCCAGACCATTGCCAGCGATGCCCTCGAGAGTGCCGCCGGCAGTGTGAGCCAAGTGCGCGAGTGTGCGGCGGCATTGCTGCGCTATGCCAAGCAGACGCTGACCCCCGTCGTGCTCGTGGGACACATCAACAAGGAGGGCAGCATCGCCGGCCCCAAGGTGCTCGAGCACATCGTCGACGCGGTGTTGCAATTCGAGGGCGACCGCCAGTACATGTACCGCATTCTGCGGTCAATCAAGAACCGCTTTGGCAACACGAGCGAGATAGGCATCTACGAGATGAAAGAGGACGGCCTGCGCGAGGTGACCAACCCCAGCGAGATGCTGCTCTCGCAAAGCGACGAGCCGCTGTCGGGCACCGCCATTGGCGTGACGATGGACGGCGCGCGGCCGTTCCTCATCGAGGTGCAGGCACTGGTGAGCACCGCGGCCTACGGCACCGCGCAGCGCTCGGTGACGGGCTTCGACCAGCGACGCATGAACATGCTGCTGGCCGTGCTCGAGAAGCGGGTGGGATTCAAACTGGCTCAAAAGGATGTGTTTCTAAACATCGCTGGTGGCCTGCGCGTGAGCGACCCCGCCATGGACTTGGCGGTGATTTGCGCCATCCTGTCGAGCAATGTCGACATGCCGCTGGCCAAGGGCATCTGCTTCACCGGCGAGGTGGGCCTTTCGGGCGAAATACGCTCCGTGACGCGCATCGAGCAGCGCATCGGCGAGGCCGCCAAGCTCGGCTTCGAGTCCATCGTGGTGCCCAAGGGCAACCTCAAGGGCGTGCGTACCGGCCAGATGGCCATCAAACTCATCGAGGTGGCACGCGTCGAAGAAGCCTTCCGCCACCTGTTTGGCTGACCCTTCATGACCGCGCTGCACTGCTTCAACCCCGACAACGACCTTGCGCTGGCCAACGGCGGCCCGCACTACACCGCCACGCCCCGCGCCGAGCAGTTGAGGCACGACCTGCAACTGCTGCCCTGCTGGCTCGCCGAGCCGGGCAGCCTGGTGCTTTGCGACTCGCCCGAGCAGATGCAGCACTGGGTCGACAGCAGGCAACTGATGGTAAGGCTGATAGGCCGCGACCAACTGCCCCTTGTGCCTCCCGGCACCCGTTTCTCGCCGTGGGGCTGGAGTCCCGCCATGCGCTGGCGGCTGCTGCACTGGGGAGCGCCGGCGGCACTGCTTCCCACACCCGAACAGATTGAGCGCTGGCGCACGCTTGCCCACCGGCGCACCACCATAGCCATCCACCACGAAGTGACCTCGCTGCTCGGCCGCCGGCTCTGCCCCGCCCCGGTGCAGCTCACCACGCTCGAGCAGGTGCAGGCCTTTGCGGCCCGGCACCCGGGCTGCTACGTCAAAGAGCCTTGGAGCGGGAGCGGACACGGCATTCTGCGTGCCCGCGACCCCGGCGAGCGCGACTTTGTGCAACGCGCCGCCGGCTCGCTGCGCCGACAGGGCAGCCTGCTGTGCGAGGCCGCTCTCGAGCGCACGCTCGACTTCGCCCTCGAGGTGGATTGCGCCCATGGCCTGGCCACGGTTGTGGGCTACTCGGTGTTCGAGAGCGACGCCCACTCGCAGTATGCCAGCGGACTGGTGGCTTCGCCCGGCGAACTGCGCCGGCGCATCGCCGCGCGCTATCCCGGCTTCGACGTGGTGGAGCGCGCCGTGCTGCAATCCATCGAGCGCATCGTGGCACCGCACTACATCGGCCCGCTGGGCATCGACATGCTGCTCTACCGCCTGCCCGACGGCTCGGAGGGCATCAATCCTTGTGTGGAAATGAACCTGCGCCACACCATGGGTCACGTCACGGCAGCCCTCGGCCGCCGGCATGGCATGGCGGGTCGGTTTGCCATCAAGCCCGTGGCACAGCTCACCGCCGCCGACCATCCGCTCACGCCCATGCAGGACGGCGTCACACGCTTCGCGGCGGTGGTCACAACGTCTTGAGCAAGCTGTAGAGCCGCTGAACGGGCAGACCCATCACCGTGTAGAAGCTGCCTCGCATCTCCTTCACGCCGATGTAGCCTATCCACTCCTGAATGCCGTAGGCACCCGCCTTGTCGAGCGGGCGATAACGCTCCACATAGTAGTCGATTTCGTCGTCGCTGAGCTGGTCGAAGGTGACCAGTGCCTCGTCGCTGAACGACTGCACGCCGTGGGCAGTGGTCACTGTCACGCCTGTCACCACGCTGTGGGTGCGCCCGTTCAGGCGGCGCAGCATTGCCTTGGCATGTGCGTCATTGGCCGGCTTGCCCATCAGCTCATCGTCGAGAATCACCACCGTGTCGGCCGTGATGAGCAGCTCGTCGGGCTTGAGCGCATAGGCCTGCGCCTTCAGCCTCGACAGATACTCGGCCACGCCGTGGGCCGCCAGGCGGGCCGGCGGCGTCTCGTCGATGCCCTCGATGAGCTCCACGCGGTAGTCCACGCCCAGGGCACTGAGCAGTTCGCGGCGCCGGGGCGAGTTGCTCGCCAGCACCACGTCGTATTTTTTCAGATTGTCTAACATGGGGATTATCGTTGCTTGGGTCAAAATCAGAATCCGGTCCACGTCTGCCTCCAGAGCTGGCGCGCGATGGCGTCCCAGCGCACGATGGTGGCGCCGAAGAAGTCGGCCGTGTAGCCGTTGAGCATCTGCTGTGCGGCATCGGGGTCGGTGGCGTTGAGTTTGAGCCAGATGTCCTCCACCCACGGCAGCTCGCGCTGGCCTTTGGCGATGAAGTAGTCGCGCGCGGCTTCGATGGTCTTGCGGTGGGTGCCCCAGCGCACGGTGGCCAGGCGGTTGGCCTTGCGGTAGTGCCACAGTGCGGCGTCGTCGCGGTCGACGTGCTGGCCGCACACCTGCAGCATGGGCGGCAGCTCGGTGGTGCCGGCAAAGATGGGGAAACGCGGACTCTCGCCGGGATTGTCGAGCGCCATCCACACCACGCCGCCCACGGCGTCGGGCAGCCAGGAGCGGCACTGAATCACGGTGCTGTAGGCACACCAGGGTACGCTCACAGTGCGGATGTTCTTCATCGCCGAGTCGCCCATGGCGTAGTACATGTTGATTTCGTCGGGGCGCATCCAGGGGTTCGACACGGGCGATACGGTGCTGTCGGCCACGCTGCCGTCCTGATTTTTCTTGCCCGGCAGTTTGTGGCGTCCGCTCAGGTTCTTCGCCGTGCCTTCGTAGTAGCTGCCGAGGAGTTGCATCACGCGTTCCACACTCACCTTTTCATCGGGTCGCACGCTCAGCGGCAGGTTTTCTACCGTGTCGCTCAGATGGAGCGAGGGAGCCAGGGCATCGAGGATGAAGTGCTCGCGAACGCTGTAGTTTTTCTTTTCGCCGAAATAGTTGCCGCCGCTGTAGGCTTTCCAGAAGCAGAAGGGCTCCTTGCCGTCCCAGAGTTTCAGCCGCTTGGCAACGTCGAACACGTTGTCCGAGGCCATGTAGTGGTCCGTGTCGTCCAGATGCAGTTCACCGATGCGGCAGATGTTGGCCGACACCGACACCTCGTCGTCGGGAATGCGCACGGCAGCCCACACGGCCCCTTTCTTCTTCGGGCCTTCGCCGAAGATTTCAAATATCCACACTTCATTGGGGTCGGCCACGGTCAGGCATTCACCGCTGTCGCCGTAGCCGTATTCCTTGGCCAGCTGTCCCATCAGCCGGATGGCTTCGCGTGCCGTCGTGCAGCGTTCCAGAGCCACACGTTGCAGTTCCTCGATGAAGAAGAGCCCCTCCTTGTTGCGCAGGGTGTCGCGTCCGCCGATGGTGGTCTCGCCGATGCCCAGCTGTTTCTCGTTCAGGCAGGGGTAGGCGGTGTCCAGATAGCGGTAGGTGTGGCTGGCTTGGGGAATGGTGCCGCGGCAGCGCACTTTTGTGCTGTCCTGGGCGCTCTCGGTGTGCATGCGTCCTTCGTAGATGGCGGTGGTGGCGCCCTTCTTGTGGTCGCGGGCGGGAACGATTTGCATCCACGTGCGGTACCATGAGTCGCAGGTGTGGGAGGTCATCACCGAGCCGTCTTCCGACGCCTGCCGGCCCACCATGATGCTGGTGCAGGACAGGCGCGGATGGCCTTCGCTCTGGATGTTGGCGGCGGGGGGCTGGCCCCATGCCGGGACCAGCGTAAGTAGCAGGGCGCTGAGGCCCAACTGTCGGATATCCTTTTTGGTCATTTTCTAAAGGTGTGAAGTCTGTAAATCGTATGCAAAGTTAATCTTAACTTCGCGGAAAATGACTTTTTGATGCAAAAAATAAATTTTTCGGGCCAATATGTGGGATTTCGCTGAAAAAAAATGCCTGTTTGTTGAAAAACGGCCATTTTCTTTGGTCAAGGTTTGGTCGGTGAGGATGAAAACTGTACTTTTGTAAAGCATTTTAAAGTAATAAGT
>CAMVDK010000165.1 GCA_947166165.1 uncultured Porphyromonadaceae bacterium | reverse complement strand
CGCACCGCCGAGCTGATCAAGATCAACGTGGGTTCGGCCCTCACCGAGCTCGACAACCCGCCCGAAGACTATGTGGTGCATGGCCCGAACCAGATGACGGCGCTGCCCATGGAGGTGCCAGTGTCGTATCAGGAGGTGTGCCATTGCATCGAGAAGTCGGTGAGCAAAATCGAGGCGGCCGTGCTCAGTGCCCTGGAGCAGACGCCTCCAGAGCTGTATGCCGACATTGTGAAGAACGGCGTGTATCTCACCGGCGGCGGCGCCCTGCTGCGCGGTCTGGACAAGCGACTGACCGACAAAATCGGCATCAACTTCCATGTGGCCGACGACCCGCTCCACGCCGTGGCCAAGGGCACGGGCGTGGCGTTGAAGAACATCAAGCACTTCCAGTTCCTGAAACGATAACAGCCGGAGGGAGGACAGATGAACAATCTGCTCAACTTCTTCGTCAAGCACAGCGCATGGTTCGTGTTCATGGTGTACATGATACTGAGCCTTGTGCTGCTGTTTCGCGACAACCCGTGGCAGCAGAGCGTCTATCTGACGTCGGCCAACTCGGTGACGTCGGCCACCTACGAGGCGATGAGCGCCGTGACGAGCTACTTTCACCTGCGCGACATCAACGACGACCTGCAGGAGCGCAACGCGCTGCTGGAGATGGAGGTGGTGTCGCTGCGCGACCGCGTGAAAGACTTGCAGATGCTGCTCAGCGACAGCGCCATCAACCAGCTGCCCGTGATGCAGCACTTCGACTTTGTGATGGCCCGCGTGATCAGCAACAGCATCGCCCAGCCCCACAACTACATCACCATCAACCGTGGCTACAACCAGGGCGTGCGCCCGCAGATGGGCGTGGTGGACCAGAACGGCGTGGTGGGCGTGGTGAATGTGGTGGGGCCCAATTCGGCGCGTGTGATCTCGCTGCTGAACACCGACTTGATGATTTCGTGCCGGCTGAAAAACGAGGAGGCGTTCGGACCGCTCACGTGGGACGGCCGCAGCCCGGAGTATGCCGTGCTGCGTGAGATACCCAAGCACATCACCTATCATGCGGGCGACACCGTGCTCACCAGCGGATTCTCCGACATGTTTCCCGAAGGACTCATCGTGGGCACCGTGGTGGGCAAAGCCAAGGTGGATGACGACAACTTCGCTTCGCTCAGGGTGAAGCTGACCACCAATTTCAGTCAGCTGAGCACCGTGCGTGTGATCACCAACAGCATGAGCGAGGAGCTGCGTCAGCTCGAGAGCAACACCAATGCCGATTCGATCAAGGCGCGCGTCCATGCCGAAGCCGAGGCCCAGGCCAAAGCCCGCGCCAAAGCCAAGGCCAAAGCCCAGGCCCAGGCCGAGGCAAAGGCCAAAGCGAAGGCCGATACGGCCCGAAAGGAGGTGGCGCCATGACGCGGACCATTGTGCAAATGGCGGTGCTGGCCATTGTGCTGGTGCTCGCACAGGTGGTGTGCAGCAAAATCATCATCCTGAACGTGGCCACCCCAATCGTGTTCATCTACCTGATACTGCGCATGCCCATGAACTGGCATGCCAACATCACGATGACCGTGGGCTTCCTGGTGGGCCTGCTGGTGGACATCTTCAACAACACGCCAGGCATGAACGCGCTGTCGTGCACCGTGCTTGCAGCGGTGCGCCACACGGTGTTCAATGCCTATGTGCCGCGCGAAGAGGAGATGGCCGAGCCCATCCCGTCGGTCGACTCGCTGGGGCTGGCTGTCTATTTCAAGTATATGTTCACGCTAGTGCTCATCTACTGCACGCTGCTGTTCTTCATCCAGGCCTTCACGCTGCGCGACGTGCTGCTCACCCTGGCGCGCATTGCCGCCAGCGCGGTGCTCACTGCCGTTTTATTGTTAGGTGTCGACAGTTTAGTAAGTACTCGCCGTGAGAAAGGACTATAATCTAGAGAAACGTAAATATGTGATTGGCGGATTCATCGTGGTGCTGGTGATGATCTACATCGCCCGCCTGTTCACGCTGCAAGTGGGCGAGAGCAAGTACAAGGTGAACGCCGACAACAATGCATTTCTCGACAAGACGATCTATCCGTCGCGAGGCTTGATTTACGACCGCAACGGCAAGCTGGTGGTGTACAACCAGCCGGCCTACGACGTGATGGTGGTGCCCAACGACGTGCAGCCGTTCGACACGATTGCCTTCTGCAACACGCTTCAAATCGACAAGGCCGAGTTCGACCGCCGCTGGAGCGCCATGAAGCGCGGCCGCAACTACTCGGCCTACACGCAGCAGGTGTTCATGAACCATATCTCGGCCGAGGCCTACGGCCGCTTGCAGGAAAAACTGATGATGTATCCCGGATTCTACATCGTGCAGCGCATCCTGCGCCAGTATGCCGTGACCTGTGGCGCCAATGTGCTGGGCAACATCCGCGAGGTGAACCAGAACGACATCGACAGCGACAGCTACTACCGTCCGGGCGACTACATCGGCGACTTGGGCGTGGAGAAGAGCTACGAGCGCTGGCTCCGTGGCCGCAAGGGCAAAGAGGTGCTCATCCGCGACGCATTGGGCAAAATCAAGGGACACTACAACGACGGAGCCAACGACGTCACCCCCCAGGCAGGCAACGACCTCCACCTGAGCATCGACATGGACTTGCAGGAACTGGGCGAGTACATGATGCAGGGTAAGGTGGGGGCCATCGTGGCCATCGAGCCGAGTACCGGCGAGGTGCTGGCCCTGGTGTCGAGTCCGAGCTACGACCCGGCCTTGCTCATGGGCAACGAACGCGGCAACAACTATGCCGCCCTTATCCGCGACCCGCGCCGGCCGCTTTTCGACCGCAGCATCCAGGGGGCTTATCCGCCGGGCTCCACCTTCAAGCCCTCGCAAGGACTCATCTTCCTGCAAGAGGGCATCATCGACTTGACCACGGCTTTTCCGTGCCACCGTGGCTTCGTGAGTGGTGGCATGCGCGTGGGTTGCCACGGCCACGGGTCGCCCATCCCGCTCAAACCGGCCATCCAGACGTCGTGCAACGCCTACTTCTGCTGGGGGCTGAAACGCATGCTCGACAACCGGAAGAAGTACAAGTCGACCAGCGAGGCCTTCGAGGTGTGGAAGCGCTATATGGTGCAAATGGGATATGGCTATGTACTGGGCATCGACCTGCCTCACGAGGGCCATGGCTTCATCCCCAACAGCAAGTTCTACGACAAGAACAGGGGCGAGGGCAAATGGAGCAGTTACAGCGTCATCAGCGTCGCCATCGGGCAGGGCGAAATTCTCGCCACCCCACTCCAGATCGCCAATCTGGGAGCCACCATCGCCAACCGGGGCTATTACATCACGCCTCATGTGGTGCGGCTCATCGATGGAGTGGGGGTGCTCAAGAAAAGCCTGGAGCGCCACCAGCCGTCCATCAACAAGGAGTATTACATGAGCGTTGCCGAAGGCATGCGCATGGCCGTGACTGGCGGCACCTGCCGGGGCGCCAACCTGCCGGGACTGGAGGTGTGCGGAAAGACGGGAACCGCGCAGAACCCCCACGGACGCGACCACTCGGTATTTATGGGCTTTGCCCCGATGAACGACCCGAAAATCGCCATCTGCGTGTATGTCGAAAACGGCGGCTTCGGGGCCACGCTGGGCGTGCCCATCGGCGCGGTGATGATTGAGCGCTATCTGCGCGGCGAACTCACGCCGGCCATCCAGGCCAAGGCCAACCGCATGGCGTCGATCTCCACTTTCAGCACCAAGCTCTACGGCGCACATAGTCCCGACGCGAAAAACGTCACGCTCAAGCCCGCCAAGGACGATAAAACAGAGAAGAAGTCTGACTCCAAAGCGCAGCCTAAGAGGTAAGTCTCCGTCCATTTCAATCACGCCAATCATCATATATCATCCCCCGATTCACCACATGCAAATGCAGCAACAAGACAACACCCCTGGCGGCGGCAGCCTGCTCAAGTCGGTAGACTGGTTCACGCTGTTGCTCTACCTGATCCTGATTGTGGCAGGAGCGGTGAGCATCTATGCCGCGAGCTACAACTTCGACAAGTCGAGCTCGATGTTCGACTTCGACAGCTTCTCGGGCAAGCAGTTCATCTGGGCCGGGTTGTCGTTCATCCTGGGACTGTCGCTGCTGCTCATCGACCGCCGGCTCTACGAGGCGTATGCCTATCCCATCTACGGCGTGATGATCGTGGTGCTCATCGTCACGGCATTCATCGCGCCCGATGTGAAGGGCTCGCGGTCGTGGCTGCACCTGGGGCCGATGAGCCTTCAGCCGGCCGAGTTCGCCAAGTTTGCCACCGCGCTGGCGCTGGCCAAACTCTTTGGCACTTATGGCTTCGCGCTCAACAACTGGAAGAACTACGCCATAGCCGCCGGCATCATCGTGCTGCCCATACTCTGCATCATTCTGGAGAAGGAGACGGGCACCGCGCTGGTCTACACCTCGCTCATTTTTGTGCTCTACCGCGAGGGCATGAGCGGGTTTGTGCTCTTTGCCGGCCTCTGTGCGGTGGTCTATTTTGTGCTCATCCTCAAGTTCGCCTCGGTGACGCTGATGGGCATACCGCTGGGCATGTTCATCGTGTTCATCGTCATCATGGCCCTCACGGTGGGCATGCTGGCATTCTATTGCCGTTCGTTTGTGCTCACGCGCAATGTGCTGCTGGGCTATCTGGGTGCCGGGGCCGTGGCCGGCGGGCTGGCGTGGTTCGGCATCGTGATCAACGGCTATGTGTTTTTCTTCACGGTGATAGGCGTGTCGCTGCTCTACCTGCTCTATGGAATGCTGCACGACGACATGCGCAAGGTGCTGCTCACCATCGGGTTTGCCGTGGCGTCGATAGCGTTCATGTTTCTGGTGAATGTGGCGTTCAACAATGTGCTGCAGCCCCACCAGAAGACGCGCATCCTGGTCACTCTCGGCATTGAGGACGACCCGCGTGGCGTGGGCTACAACGTGAACCAGAGCAAGATTGCCATCGGTTCGGGCGGCATCATGGGCAAGGGCTTCCTGGGTGGCACGCAGACCAAGCTCAAGTATGTGCCCGAGCAGCACACCGACTTCATTTTCTGCACCATCGGCGAGGAGGAGGGCTTTGTGGGCTCGACGGCCGTGCTGCTGGTGTTTCTCACCCTCATTCTGCGCATCATCGCCATTGCCGAGCGGCAGCACACCACCTTTGCCCGCGTGTATGCCTACTGCGTGGCGTGCTATTTGATTTTCCACCTTGCCGTGAACATAGGCATGGTGCTCGGGCTGTGTCCGGTGATTGGCATCCCGTTGCCGTTCTTCAGTTATGGAGGCTCCTCGCTGTGGGGCTTCACCTTCCTGCTGTTCATCCTGCTGCGCATCGACGCCGACCGCAAAGCCTATGGCTCGTGGTGAAGCCAGGTGATGTGTCGCTCTGTATATAATTAAGGATAAACCCAACATCAATGAGCCGAAAGAAACCCCTTCCCATTGTGGAGAATTTCGAGATAACCGGTGTGGCGGCCGAGGGAAAGAGCCTGGGCCGCTGGAACGACCTGGTGACCTTCGTGCCTTATGGCGCGCCGGGCGATGTGGTCGACGTGCAGATCACGCGCAAGAAGCACAGCTATGCCGAGGGCAACATCGTGCGCATGGTGCAGCCCAGCCCGATGCGCGTTGAGCCGGTGTGCGAGCACTTCGGGGTGTGCGGTGGTTGCAAGTGGCAGCATTTGCCCTATGCCGAGCAGCTGCGCTACAAGCAGCAGCAGGTGGTCGATGCCCTGGAGCGCATCGCCAAGGTCGACATTCCGCCCATCCGCCCCATTCTGGGCTCGGCGCTCACCACCCACTACCGCAACAAGCTCGAGTTCACGTTCTCCAACCGCTGCTGGCTCACCCGCGAGCAGCTGCAGAGCGGCGAGGAGTATGCCGACCGCAATGCGCTGGGGTTCCACATACCCGGTGCCTTCGACAAGGTGCTCGACATCAAGTGCTGCTGGCTTCAGGACGAGGTGAGCAACGAAATCCGCCTCTTTGTCCGCCGCTATGCGCTCGAGCGTGGCTATTCGTTCTACGACATCAGAGCCAATCAGGGCTTGATGCGCATGATCATGGTGCGCGTGGCCAGCACGGGCGAAATCATGCTCGTGGTGGTGTTCAGCCAGCCCGACCAGGCCGCTATTGCCGACGTCATGCAGGCCATCGCCAGCCGGTTCCCGCAAATCACCAGCCTGATGTATGTGGTCAGCCTCAAGGTGAACGACTCCATCGCCGACCAGGAGGTGGTGCTCTATCGTGGCCGCGACTACATCGAGGAGGAGATGGAGGGACTCCGTTTCCGCATCGGGCCCAAGTCGTTCTACCAGACCAACTCGCGTCAGGCCTACGAATTATATAAGGTGGCGCGTTCGCTGGCCGGCCTCACGGGGCAGGAACTGGTCTACGACCTCTACACCGGCACGGGCACCATAGCCAACTTTGTGGCTCGCCAGTGCCGACAGGTGGTGGGCATCGAATATGTGCCCGAGGCCATCGACGACGCGCGGCTCAACTCGCGTGTCAATGGTATCGACAACACGCTCTTCTATGCCGGCGACATGAAGGACGTGCTCACCGACGAGTTTGTCGAGCGCCATGGCCGTCCCGACGTGGTGATTGTGGATCCGCCGCGCGCCGGCATGCACGCCGACGTGGTCGGCGTCCTCCTGCGTGCCGCGCCACAGCGCGTGGTCTACGTCAGTTGCAACCCTGCCACGCAGGCCCGCGACCTCGCGCTCTTGGACGGCCGTTACCGAGTGACCGCCATCCAGCCCGTCGACATGTTCCCGCACACCCATCACGTGGAGAATGTGGTGCAACTCACCCGGCGCTGAGGCGCAGAATCGCCGGAATCAGTCATTTTTGCTTTTTTAAGGATAAAAGCAGAGCCTGACTGAAAATTTATCCCTAATTTTGCGATGCCAAGTGGCGTACTGCCTCTTGACACTTCTTATCATTAACTTAACATTTAGAGTATGCAGAAAATCAAACTGATGCTGCTGGCCGCCGCCGCAGCAGGCTGCCTGTCGGCAAG
>CAMVDK010000164.1 GCA_947166165.1 uncultured Porphyromonadaceae bacterium | reverse complement strand
GCAGTAATGTTGGCTCCGCCCAAATTACGCGGCACCTCGGAAGTGCAAAATCAAAAAAATGCTTTTTTGTTTTGCACTTCGCTCGGCCGGCAGTAATGTTGGCTCCGCCCAAATTACGCTGCACCTCGGGAGTGCAAAATCAAAAAAATGCTTTTTTGTTTTGCACTTCGCTCGGTTTGCAGTAATTTTGCGGCCTCAAACGATTATCCCATAAAAAATTAAACGCAATAACAACGAAATGAACCGATTGATTGAATGCGTGCCCAACTTCAGTGAGGGTCGCAACATGGATGTCATTAACCAGATTACCGATGTGATTCGCCGCTCGCAGGGCGTGAAGCTTCTCGATGTAGACCCAGGCGATGCCACCAACCGCACAGTGGTCACCTTCGTGGGCTCGCCCGAGGCTGTGGTCGAGACCGCTTTCCAAGCCGTGAAGCGTGCCGGCGAACTCATCGACATGCGCCAGCACCACGGTGCGCACCCGCGCATGGGCGCCACCGATGTGTGTCCGCTCATCCCCATCGCTGGCATCACGCTCGAGGAGTGCGCCGAGCTGGCACGGAAACTGGCCGAGCGCATCGCCAACGAGGCCGGCATCCCGTGTTACTGCTACGAGGCGGCAGCATTCACTCCCGAGCGCCGCAACCTGGCCGTGTGCCGGCAGGGCGAGTATGAGGCCCTGGCCGAGAAGCTCAGCACCGAGGGCAAGCAGCCCGACTTCGGCGCCCGTCCGTTCGACGAGCAGGTGGCACGCACCGGCTGCACCGCCGTTGGCGCCCGCGACTTCCTCATCGCCACCAACTTCAACCTCAACACCACCAGCACCCGCCGCGCCAACGCCATCGCCTTCGATGTGCGCGAGAAGGGACGCCCCGTGCGTGAGGGCAACCCCATCACCGGCACCCCCAAGAAGGACGCCAACGGCAAGACCATCATGCAGCCCGGCACCCTCAAGGGCACCAAGGCCATCGGATGGTATATCGACGAGTATAAAATCGCCCAGGTGTCGATGAACATCACCGACATCAACGCCACCCCGCTGCACGTGGCCTTCGACGAGGTGAGCCGCTGCGCACAGAACCGCGGCATCCGCGTCACCGGCACCGAAATCGTGGGTCTCGTGCCCAAGCGCACGCTCATCGACGCCGGCAAGTACTTCCTCGAGAAGCAGCACCGCTCGACGGGCATCCCCGAGAGCGACATCCTCGAAATCGCCATCCACTCGCTCGGACTCGACGACCTCAAGCCCTTCAACCCCAAGGAGAAGGTGATTGAGTATATGATCGAGGACGATGCCGAGGCTGGCAAGAAACTCGTTGACCTGACGGTGAAAGGCTTTGCCGAGGAGACCTCGCGCGAGTCGCCCGCCCCCGGCGGCGGCACCATCGCCGCCTACATGGGCGCACTGGGAGCCGCACTGGGAGCCATGGTGGCCAACCTGAGCAGCCACAAGCCAGGATGGGACGACCGCTGGCACGAGTTCAGCGTGTGGGCCGACAAGGGCCAGGCCATGGTGGCCGAGCTGCTTCACCTCGTCGACGAGGACACGCAGGCCTTCAACCGCATCATGGCCGCTTTCGGCCTGCCCAAGAAGACCGACGAGGACAAGGCCGCCCGCAGCGCCGCCATCCAGGAGGCCACGCTCTATGCCACCCAGGTGCCCCTGCGCACGATGAAGGAGGCGTTCAAGGCCTTCGAGCTGTGCCGCGCCATGGCCCAGGAGGGCAATCCCAACAGCGTGAGCGACGCCGGAGTGGGCGCCCTGGCGGCACGCGCCGCAGTGCTCGGAGCCGGCATGAACGTGAAAATCAACGCCAGCTCGCTCAAGGACCGCGACACCGCCGAGGCACTCATCGCCGAGGCCAACGAACTGATCCAGAAAGCCAACCAGGAGGAGGCCGAAATCACCAAGATAGTCGAGAGCAAGCTCTGAGCGCTCGACCCTTGACAGTGGCACACAGCCGCGAGCTGCACGGAGAGGCCCACAGCCCCACCGGCGGCCCGCGGCTTGCTTTCGAGGCTCCCCTCGGGCTTGCGATGAGCCTGCTACGCGAAATCGTAGCACGCGTTTTGGCGATTTTTAACCGCTATGTCGGAAATTTTCACTACCTTTGCAGAATGGATATCAAACAATCAATGCAACAAATCATCGAGGCAGAGAGCCGCGCCGTGGCGCAAATCCCTGTCACTGATGGCTATGAGCGGGCTATCCGGCTGATAGTGAGCCATGTGCACGAAGGCAGCGGCAAACTCGTCACCTCGGGCATGGGCAAGTGCGGCCAAATTGCCAACAACATCGCCACCACCTTTTCGTCGACCGGCATCCCGGCCGTCTTTCTCCACCCCAGCGAGGCCCAGCACGGCGACCTGGGCGTGCTGCAGCCCCACGACGTGATGCTCCTGCTGTCCAATTCCGGACGCACCAGCGAGATTGTGGCGCTCGTCGAACTCGCCCACAACCTCTATCCGCAGGTGCCCTGCATCGTGATCACGGGCAACGACCACAGCCCCCTGGCCTGTCAGGCCGACGTGTGCCTGTGGACCGGCGGAGCGCCGGAGGTGTGTCCGCTCGGGCTCACCCCCACCACCTCCACCACCATGATGACCGTCATGGGCGACGTGCTCGTGGTGGGCACCATGCAGGCCACCGGCTTCACCCGGCAGGACTACGCCAAGCGCCACCACGGCGGCTACCTGGGGCAGAAGAGCCGCGGCGACGCGAAACAATAAACCAAATCAGCACGCGAGACAAAAAAACCGGACAGGGCAATCAAGGCAAACCGCGCGTAAGACCGGCAAACTCTTGCCCAGCCAACAACGGACATATATATGCGAAAAATCATAGCAATCGGAGAAATGGTGCTCGACACGCTCTTCAGCGGCGGGCAACCCGTCAAGGCCTTCGTGGGAGGCCGCGTGGCCAACGCCGCGGCGTCGCTGGCGCAGGCCGGCGCGCGATGCGCAATGGTGAGCGAGTGCACCACCGACCGCGCGGGCGACATCATCGTCGACTTCCTCACCTCGCACGGCGTCGACATCACCTCGGTGGACCGCTACCCCGATGGGGCCACCCGGCTGTCGGTCATCTTCGCCGACCAGCACGACAGCCGCAGCCACATCGTGAACTACGGCTCCTACCCCGACGAGCGCTTCAACGTGGTGTGGCCGCGCATCGACGAGGGCGACATCGTGCTCATCGGGTCGCTCTATGCCGTCGACCTGCCGCAGCGCGAGCGGCTACTCGAGCTGCTGCGCCACGCCACCGAGCGAAAAGCCATCATCGTCTATCTGCCCGGACTGCAGCACGGCATCAGCTTCCGCATCACACACGTCATGCCCAACGTGCTCGAGAACATGGAACTCTCGCAGCTCGTGGTGGCCACCAGCCGCGACCTGCACACCATCTTCCCCGGCGAGAGCCCCGAAGAGTGTTTCCGCAACCACATCAGCTTCTACGGCAACACCTTCGTGCACATCGACTCCGCCACCACCGCCATCACCATCTACAACCGCGACCGCGTGCTGGAGTGCCCCGCCACCGGCACGGCGCCCGCCAACATGTTCGACTGGCAGTCGGGGCTCACGGCGGGCATCGTTTACGAGCTGCTCGCCGGCGAAGCGACCCTGGAGCAGCTCCCCGAGTTCGACGGCGAGCAGTGGCAGCGCATCATCGCCGCCGCGCGCCGCTGGGCCGACGACTGCGACCAGCACGACAGCGCGTGCATCAGCGCCGCCTTCGCCCGCCAGGTGGGCAGCCAGGCCTCCCTCTAGCGCAAGCCGCAAAGCTCTTTCCGTCATTTATAATTTCTCCTTGCCTTACACCCCATGAACCCTCTGCTCATCGACGTGCCATTTCCCCACCTGCACAGCGACATGACCATCGCCCAGGCACAAATCGAGTCCACCGGCCAGCTGCCTCCCACCGAGGGGCTCCCTCAGCCCGTGGTGCTCGACATGACCATGACCTACGTGCGGTTTCTCATGCTCGACCACCGCACCGCGCAGGCCTCGCAGGTGACCGACTTCCTCGTCTACGCCGACGAGGCCGACGCCATGCCTCCGCTCTACAGTGCCTGGCTGTGGCTCGCACGGATGAGCCTCTTCATCGAGCAGGGACAGCACGCCCTCACCCTGGGCTGCGCCGAAAACGCGCTCACCCACCTCACCACAGCCGGCAACAAGCGCTCCGACGACTTCCTGGCGCTCGTGGCCAGCACGCTCTACAACCTGGCCCACACCCACCACGCCACCGGCGACGGAAGCCGCGCCGCCAAAGAGCTCACCCACGCCCAGAAGCTCTTCGAGCGCCTCGCCAAGAAGGACGAGCAGCGCTTCTCGGCCATGCTGCTCTATGCCGTGCAGGCTTCGACCGAAATCATCCAGTCGCGCACCAAGCAGATGAGCGTGCTCGAGCACTACCACCAGGCCGCCGAGCTCTACACCAGCCAGCTCGACAGCGGCGACGCCAACCAGACACGGCAGGCCATGAACAGCCTGGTGGACACCCTCAAGAAGGAGGGCGACATCATGTTTGAAACCGGCAGCGCACGCAACGCGGTGAAATACTACACCAAGGCGCTGCGCTACCAGAAGAAGCTCGACGACCCGCTCGGGCTGCGCGAGCTGCAGCTCTCCATAGGCCTCGCCCGCGCGCTGCTGCGGCTCACCGGGCGCCGCGCCGCCGCCGAGCAGCTACTCTCGTCGCTGCTGCCACTGGCACGGCGGCTCGAAGCCACCAACCAAGTCATCGAAATCGAAAACCTCCTAGCCGGAAAAAACCGCAACTTCAACATCATGAACCTGCTCAAAGGCATCAGGTGATGAGTTGAACAGGCCCCACCGGCGAAAAACAACATTACAAACCAAAAACTAAGTTGCCATTCTCCCCGCTATGAACAAGAAACTCATCCTCTGGGCCGACGACGAAATCGACCTGCTCAAGCCGCACATCCTCTTCCTGCACAGCAAGGGCTACGACGTGGCCACCGTGACCAACGGCCGCGACGCCCTCGACGCCCTGCAGCAGAACTTCGACCTCGTGATTCTCGACGAAAACATGCCCGGCATCAGCGGGCTCGAGGCGCTGCAGCAAATCAAAATCCTGCAGCCCAACGTGCCCGTGATCATGATCACCAAGAGCGAGGAGGAGAACATCATGAACCAGGCCATAGGCAGCAAGATAGCCGACTACTTGATCAAGCCCGTCAATCCGATGCAGATTCTGCTGTCGATCAAAAAGAACCTGCACAGCGACGCCCTGGTCACCGAAAAGGTGGAGGGCGACTACCGCCAGGAGTTCATGACCATCAGCGACCGCATAGGCCGCGCCAGCACCATCGACGACTGGTATGACCTCTACCGCACGCTCGTGCGCTGGGAGCTCACCCTGTCGAGCGCCGACACCGGCATGACCGAGATGCTCAAGATGCAGAAAACCGAGGCCAACGCCGCCTTCTGCAAGATGGTCAGGCGCAACTACGAGTCGTGGGTCACCACCGACCGCCACCCGCTGCGCAGCGACGAGGTGTTCAAGACCCACGTGCTGCCGCTGCTCGACGCCGGGCAGCGCGTGTGCTTCGTGCTCATCGACAACTTCAGGCTCGACCAGTGGCGAATCGTGTCGCCACTGCTGAGCGACCACTTCAACATCGACAGCGACGAGCTCTACACCGCCATCCTGCCCACCACCACGCAGTATGCCCGCAACGCCATCTTCTCCGGACTCATGCCCATCGACATCGAGCGCATGTTCCCCGACCTCTGGGTGGACGAAGACGAGGCCGAGGGCAAAAACGTGAACGAGGCCCCGCTCATCCAGACGCTGCTCGACCGCTACCGCCGCCGGGTGCGCTTCTCCTACCACAAGGTGAGCGACGCCGCCACCGGCGAGCGGCTCGTGCAGAAGTTCGCCGACCTCGACAACTTCGACCTCAACGTGCTCGTGTTCAACTTCGTGGACATGCTCTCGCACGCCCGCACCGAGAGCAAGATGATACGCGAGCTGGCCAACAGCGACGAAGCCTACCGCTCGCTCACCGAGTCGTGGTTCCGCAACTCCTACGTCATCGAGGCCTTCAAACTCATGGCCGAGCGAGGCTACAAAGTGGTGCTCACCACCGACCACGGCACCATACGCGTCGACAACGCCGTCAAGGTGGTGGGCGACAAGAACACCAACACCAACCTGCGCTACAAAGTGGGCAAGAACCTGAGCTACAACACCAAGCAGGTCTACGACATCAAGCAGCCCCAGCGCTACGGGCTGCCGGCGCCAAACGTGTCGTCGACCTACATCTTCGCCCTCAACCGCGACTTCATGGCCTATCCCAACAACTACAACTACTACGTGCAGCACTTTGCCGACACCTTCCAGCACGGCGGCATCTCGATGGAGGAGATGCTCGTGCCGCTGGTCACGATGTCGCCCAAGTGACGCGCGCGGCACGCTCTCTTACGACCGACGACAATGAAAAAACCCACTATTCTCAGGCTCCTGCTGCATGGCTGGCGGCGGTTCAAGCACTGGTACAAAGGCCTCTACTGGGGCCGGCCGTGGTATGTCAAGACGCTGGTGGCGCTCATCACCATGGTGGTGCTCTTCGTGCTCTATCTGGTGGCCGTCGACGTCAACTTCCTGTGGCTCTTCGGCAAGTCGCCCAGCACCTACCGCATCATGCACCCCGACACCGCCGAGGCCAGCTACATCTACAGCGCCGACGGACAGCAGCTGGGCAAATACTTCGACGAGAACCGCACCCCCGTGCCCTACGACTCCATCAACCCGGAGTTCTTCACCGTGCTCATCGACACCGAAGACGAGCGCTACTACAGCCACTGGGGCATCGACTTCGGCGGACTCGTGGCCGCCGTCAAGGACATGGTGCTCTATGGCAAGCCGCGTGGAGCCAGCACCATCACACAGCAGCTGGTGAAGAACATGTTCCGAACCCGTGTCGACTACAGCACCGGCCTGCTGGGCTACATCCCCGGCGTGAAGATGCTCATCATGAAGAGCAAGGAGTGGATCATCGCCACCAAGCTCGAGATGTTCTACAACAAGCAGCAAATCCTCGAGATGTATGCCAACACGGTTGACTTCGGCAGCAACGCCTACGGCATCAAGACGG
>CAMVDK010000163.1 GCA_947166165.1 uncultured Porphyromonadaceae bacterium | reverse complement strand
GCGGCACCGACCAGTGGGCCGAGAACCTCTCGCTCATGTTCACCATGCGCGGCATTCCCTGCCTCTACTATGGTGGCGAGATTGAGTTCCGCAAGGGCGTGGTGATGGACAAAGGCACCGACATTGCCCTGAAGAACAGCGGACGCGCCTACTATGGCGGCTACCTGACGGGCAACTTGACGGTGAGCGACTTTGGCGAGGTGGCCAGTGCCAGCGGCAATGTGGCCGCCACGCTGAGCCGCCCGCTGGTGCACCACCTGCAGCGCCTCAACAAAATCCGCGCCGCCGTGCCTGCCCTGCGTAAGGGGCAGTACACCAAGCAGGACTGCCACGCCACCAGCGGCTACGCCTTCAAGCGCCGCTACACCGCCCAGGGCATCGACTCCTATGCACTCGTGACGCTCAACAGCGGAGCCACCTTCAGCAACGTGGTGAACGGCACCTACCGCGACTGCATCACCGGCGACGTGATTGTGGTGACCAACGGCACGCTGACCACACCATCGTTCAGCGGCAAGGGCAACATGCGCATCTATGTGCTCAACGGCCCGGGGAAGATAGGCGACGACGGCCCGTATCTGTACGGCAGCAGCCGCGCCATGCCCACACAGCTGGCCTACGACGGCCATGAGGAGGACGGCGACCCCGACACGCAATACATCACCGGCGGCTACACCCCCACTCCCGACCCCGGCGACCTTGAGCCGTATGAGCCCGTTGTCGACGAAGACGACATGAGCGTCTTCCTCGAGGCCCCGCTCACCGCCAACCACGTCACCACTTGGGTGTGGAACAGCAGCAGCAACTTCACCGGCGGCAGCTGGCCCGGGCAGGCCATGGAGCTGATGGGCACCACCGCCGACGGCTCGCGCAAGATATTCCGATGGGTCTACGACGGCGACCTCACCACTCAGCCCACGGGCATCATCTTCGTGGTCGACGGCACGCAGACGGCCGACCTCACCTTCCGCAACCACGGCTACTACATCGACGGCAACTGGCACCACGAGGTGACCAACTACACCGGCGAAGCCCCCACGCTCACCGTCGACAAACCCAGCGGCCGCTACGACGAGCCTGTCACGGTCACCGTGACGGCCAGCAGCGGCACGGCCACCATCGTCTACACGCTCGACGGCACGCGCCCCACCCCCAACAGCGCCACCGCCACCGGCCAACTCACGCTCACGTTCAACGACAACACCGTGCTCACCGCCGGTGTGCTCGTTGACGGACGCGTGCGCAACGTGATTTCGTGCGAATACATCTTCCACGGCTTTGAGCCGCGGGTGGCCACCATCTACCTCAAAGACCCCACCGCCGCCCCCGACAACTGGAGCAGTGTCTACTTCTACGCCTGGGACACCGCCGGCCAGCTCCTCGGTGCCTGGCCCGGACGGCAGATGACCGCCAGCGACATCCGCACCGTGAAGGGTACCCGTTTCTACGCCTATCCCTTCAGCGTCGCAGCTGAGGACTACACGTTCAACATCATCTTCAGCCAGGGCGACGGCGGACACCAGACTGTCGACATCACCGGTCTGAGCAGCGACACCTACTTTGAGATTTCGTCGACCACCAACAAGTACACCGTGCGCGACATCACGTCCGACTACGCCTTCACGCCCGGCGATGTGACCGGCGACGGTGCGGTCGACATCGACGATGTGAACGCCATTGTCAACGTCATGCTGGGCAAGGCCACCGACACCGGTCTGATAGCCCGCGCCGATGTCGACGGCAGCGGCACGGCCGACATCGACGACCTGAACCTCGTCATCAACATCATGCTCGGCAAGGACTGACCGCCCACCCGATTCGCCCTGGCGAAACCGAATCACGGTTCATTGACTCTGCATGGTTGCGATACGGAGAGAATATGGAGCTCTTGTCAAATTATTTTTGTATCTTTGCAGACTTAAAGTTGTATTATGTCTACTTATATTGAAAATCTCAATAATACTATAATTCCGAATATAACAGAATCTGTGAAGGTATTAGACCTTTTTGCTGGTTGTGGAGGTTTATCTTTAGGATTTGAAGCAGCAGGATTTGAGACCATAGGTTATGAAATGGTTGAAGACTGTGTTGAAACCTATAATAATAATCTGAGAGGTATTTGCTATCATCAGATGCTTTCTGTAGGATTTGAATATCAGAATACGGATAGTGTTGATATAATAATTGGAGGCCCACCTTGCCAGCCATTCAGCCGAAGTGGAAATCAGAAAGGGATCGAAGATGCAAGAGACGGATTCCCGATTTTCATAGATGCAGTAGCAAGATTAAAACCAAAAGTTTTTCTTTTCGAGAATGTCGCAAATATTCTAGGAAGGCATAAATGGTATTTTGAACTTGTGTTATCTGAATTAAGAAAGCTAGGTTATTTTATTGAATATCGGGTATTAAATGCAGTGAATTTTGGTGTTCCTCAGAACAGAGAAAGACTTATTACAGTAGGCCATAAATCGTCTTTTAGTTTTCCTATTGAAGATAAGAAGAGAATAACAGTAGGAGAAGCAATAGGAGACACAATGTATACTTGGGATGAGAACAGTAAATTCTTAACTCCTGCACAAGATGCTTATATTGCATCTTATGAAGCTAAATCAAAATGTATTAATCCAAGAGATTTATATTTTGATAAACCAGCTAGAACCATTACTTGTAGGAATTTAGCAGGCGCAACTAGTGATATGCAAAGAGTGAGATTATCAGATGGAAGAAGGAGAAGGATAACAGTCAGAGAAGCTGCTAGATTACAGAGTTTTCCAGATTATTTCACTTTTTGGGGTTCTGAATTAAAACAGTTTAATCAGATTGGAAATGCTGTTCCTCCTATACTGTCATATAAACTTGCATTAGCTGTCAAACATACTTATTGTCTGCCAGAAATAGATGCTGAAACTATACTCAAACAGAATAGACCAGTTGAACAATTATTAATTGATTTCTAGAATGCAAAACTTAGCAAAAGATATTCTTATAAAAGTTGGAATGCCACCTCAACAACAGAATAAAATGTGTTGTCTTACTTTGTTGGCTTTGTTGAATTTGAAAAATGATTCAGATGTTTCAGAAGCTAGTAATGAATGGATTAGAATTCATGACTTGATTCAATTTATGAACGATGAGTATGATGCAGCTTATAAAGAGAATACCAGAGAAAGTATTCGAAAGAATGCTCTGCATCATTTTAGAACCGCTGCATTAGTAGAGGATAATGGAAAGGCTACAAACAGTCCTGAATACCGATATAGAATAACACCTGAGTTTCTTAATGCTGTAAAATATTTAAATACACGCCCATCTGTTCTGGAAGCATTCATTGCAAATCATGAGAATTTGATCTCTGTTTATTCATCAAAGAAAGAAGTAAGGCGAATGCCAGTTAAGATTAATAATCAAGATTTTACTTTTAGCCCAGGTGAACATAATCAGCTTCAAAAGGCAATTATTGAAGAATTTGCGCCAAGATTTGCACCTGGATGTGAATGTTTATATGTTGGAGATTCTGATACAAGAGACTTACATAAGGATATTGATAAGTTGAATCAATTAGGCTTTACTATAACTTTGCATGATAAAATGCCTGATGTTGTTCTTTACAGAGAAGATAAAGACTGGATTTATTTTATTGAATCTGTTACATCAGTAGGACCAATGAATCCGAAGAGAATTAAAGAAATTTCTGATATGACTGAAAATGTGCAGTCCGGAAAAATTTTTATAACAGCATTTTTAGATAAAGGAACCTTTAAAAGGTTCTGTGAAGACTTAGCCTGGGAAACTGAAGTATGGATTGCAGACAATCCAGATCATCTTATTCATCTTAATGGTGATAAGTTTATGGGACCTCATACAAACAACAAAATATAAGTCAATAAAATATTAATGTTTTCTCATCTTAATTTTGACGATTGTTCATTGCGCATTGTGCAATTTTTCGTAACTTTGCATTTTGTTTTTACAATCAGTGCAAAGAATGATGAAGGAAACCCCAGGCGTGCTGTTCGACCTCGACGGCGTGCTCATCGACACCGAGAGCACCTACGCCCGCTTCTGGACGGCCATCGACGAGCGGTTCCCCACCGGAGTGCGCGACTTCGCCACCAGCATCAAGGGCTCGAACCTGCAGGAGATACTTGCCGGCCACTTCGCCCCCGAGGTGCAGTCCGAGGTGCGCGCCATGCTCATGAACTTCCAGGCCGACATGCGCTACGACTACTTTCCGGGAGCCGTAGAGCTTGTTGAGAGCCTGCGCCGCGCCGGTGTGCCGGTGTGTGTGGTCACCAGCAGCGACCAGGGCAAGATGGACTCGCTGGCCGCCCAGCATCCCGAGTTCAACGCCCTGTTCGACACCATCGTCACGGGCGACATGGTGGCTCATGCCAAGCCTCACCCCGAGTGCTTCCTGCTCGGTGCGCGGCTCATAGGCTGCGACATAGGCCGCTGCGTGGTGGTCGAAGACTCGCTCAAGGGGCTGGAGGCCGGCCGGGCTTCGGGCGCACGCGTGGTGGGGCTGACCACCACCTATGCTCCCGCGATGGTGCAGCCGCTGTGCCACTTCATGGCAGCCGACATCGGCCACCTCACCCTCGAAACGCTGCTTGCCCTATGAGAATCACCCTCCTGGTGGTGGGGCGCACCACGTCGGGCTACCTGCGAACCGGCATCGACGACTATGCCGGCCGCCTGAACCACTACGCCCCCTTCGACATCCAGCACCTGAGCGACGCCAAGAACACGCGCCACCAGACCGAGGCGCAACAGAAGGCTTCGGAAGGCCGGCTCATCCTCAACGCCCTCGAGAGCAGCGACCATGTGGTGCTGCTCGACGAGCACGGGCGCCAGCACACGTCGGTCGATTTCGCCCGGTGGATGCAGAAGCGCATGCTCAGCGGCGTGAAACGGCTGGTGTTTGTGGTCGGAGGGCCTTACGGATTCAGCCCCGAGGTCTACACCCGGGCAGCCGACAAGCTCTCGCTGAGCGCCATGACCTTCTCTCACGAGATGATACGCCTCATCTTCGTCGAGCAGCTCTACCGCGCCTTCACCATCCTCAACCATGAACCCTATCATCATGAATAAGATTTGGCAAGCCTTCGGCCCCCGTGCGGAAAAAAACTCAATGCAGACAACACACCTTGATTCTTAAACGTATTTACACCCATGTTCAAAGATTTTGAAAACGAAATGAACGAAGCGGCCTCCACCCATGTGGTGCCCATTTTCGCCGACATACAGAACCGCCCTGACTCCGACGACCAGCAGCTGCAAGGAGGCGACAAGATGGAAATCGCCATCCTGGCCATGCGCAACCTGGTGCTCTTTCCGGCAATGACCACCTCGGTGGCCATCGGGCGCGAGAAATCGATGCGGCTCGTGCAGGAGTGCATGCGCAAGCGCCGCACCATAGGCGTGGTGTGCCAGTTCGACAGCCATGTGGAGAATCCCGCGCAGGCCGACCTCTACCAGGGCGGCACACTGGCCGACATCCTCAAGATACTCGAGCTTCCCGACGGCTCGACCAACGTCATCCTGCAAGGCCGGTCCACCTTCGTGCTCAACGAGATCACCGCCACCGACCCCTATCTGAAAGGCACGGTGACACTCGTGGAGGACATCGTGCCCGAAAAGGGCGACAAGGAGTTCGAAATCCTCATCCAGTCGATCAAGGAAATCACCGGCAAGCTGCTCAAGTATCTCGATGAGGGCGGGCGCGACCTGGCCTTTGCGATGAAGAACATCGACAACCCGGTGTACATGATGCACTTCCTGGCCACCAACCTGCCCTTCGAGGCCAGCGAGAAGCAGACCATGCTCGAGGAGCGCGACGTGCGCAAGCGCGCCTACCTTCTCTACACCTACCTGCGGCGCGAGGAGCAGCTGCTCGAGCTCAAGGCCGACATCCAGTCGCGCACGCGCGACGACCTGTCGCAGCAGCAGCGCGAGCACTTCCTGCAACAGCAAATCCGCACCATCCAGCAAGAACTCGGCACCGCCGACGACGACCTCAACCAGCTCGAGGCCCGCGCCAAGAAAATCAAGTGGGACCCCGCCATCGAGCAGCACTACCAGAAGGAGATGCGCAAGCTCGAGCGGCTCAACCCGCAGTCGCCCGACTACTCGGTGCAGTACGGCTACATCGACACCATGCTCTCGCTGCCCTGGAACAAGCAGAGCCGCGACAACTTCAACCTCAAGCGCGTGGAGGACAAACTCAACAAGGACCACTACGGGCTGGAGAAAGTGAAAGACCGCATCCTGGAGCACTTGTCGGTGCTCAAGCTTCGCGGCGACCTCAAGGCCCCCATCCTGTGCCTCTACGGCCCTCCGGGCGTGGGCAAGACGTCGCTCGGCCGCTCGGTGGCTGACGCCCTCCACCGCAAGTACGCGCGCATCGCCCTGGGCGGCCTGCACGACGAGGCCGAGATACGCGGACACCGGCGCACCTACATCGGTGCCATGCCCGGACGCATCATCGAGGCGCTCAAGAAGTGCGAGACCAGCAATCCCGTCATCGTGCTCGACGAAATCGACAAGGTGGGGCAAGACTACAAGGGCGACCCGTCGTCGGCGCTGCTCGAGGTGCTCGACCCCGAACAGAACAGCAAGTTCCACGACAACTACCTCGATGTGGACTACGACCTGTCGAAGGTGCTCTTCATCGCCACGGCCAACAACCTGACCACCATCAGCCAGCCGCTGCTCGACCGCATGGAGGTGATTGAAATCAACGGATACATCACCGAGGAGAAAATCGAAATCGCCAAGCGCCACCTGCTGCCCAAGCAGCTGGCCGAGAACGGCTTCAAGCCCCGCGAGGTGAAGATGAACGCCGAGGTGCTCACGGCCATCGTTGAGCGCTACACGCGCGAGAGCGGCGTGCGCGAGCTCGAGAAGAAAATCTCGCAGATTTTGCGCAAAATAGCCCGCCTCAAAGCAAGCGAGCAGCCGTTCCCCACCGCCATCACGCCCGACATGCTCACCGAATACCTCGGCACCAAGGACTACACCCGCGACACCTACGAGGGCAACGACTTTGCCGGCGTGGTCACCGGCCTGGCCTGGACCGCCGTAGGGGGCGAGATTCTCTACGTGGAGTCGTCGCTCGCCAAGGGCAAGGGCGAGAAGCTCACCCTGACCGGCAACCTGGGCGACGTGATGAAGGAGTCGGCCGTCATCGCCCTGCAATACCTGC
>CAMVDK010000162.1 GCA_947166165.1 uncultured Porphyromonadaceae bacterium | reverse complement strand
GCATCTTTTGTCTCAACAGCTTGAACCGTAGCCCGCTACTGCTTTGCGCAGCTTGAGCCAAAAACCTGCTCAGCAATCAAGCCCAATTCGGCTCAAGCAATTTATAGAACCCTCCTTAAATGTTTATGTCTTGAAATTCCGTCTCCTTTTGTCCTTACGTCTTGTGATTCTCGTGGCGGGGGGCTAGATGAGCTGGCGGGTTTTGATTTCGAGGTACTTGTTGATCAGGTCCACGCTCAGCCCTTGGGGCGTGGTGAGCAGGCTCAGGATGCCGTGCTGGCGCAGCGTGTTGACGATGAGGCGGCGCTCGTAGTCCATCTTCTCGGCCACCACGTGCTGGTAGTGGTCGCGCGTGCTGCGCGCCGGAGTGGCGATAAACTCTTTGAGTTCCACGTCGTCGAAAAACACCACCAGCAGCCGGTGCCGCTTGCCGAGCTGCTGCATGTAGGGCAGCTGGCGCCGCAGGCTCGCCAGGCCGGTGAAATTGGTGTAGAGAATGAGCAGACTGCGCTTGCCCACGAGCCGGTCCACCTCGGCGCACAACGCCGAGTAGTCGCTCTCGCCGAAGTCGGTCTGCTGGCCGTAGAGGCTCTCGAGGATGAGCTGCATCTGCCCGCCGCGCCGCTCGGCCGGCACATAGTCGTCGAGCTCGGCGCCGAAGGTGATGAGCCCCGCCCGGTCCTCCTTGCGGATGGCCACGTGGCTGATCACCAGCGCGGCGTTGATGGCATAGTCGAGCAGCGTCATGCCCTCGAAGGCCTGCTGCATCACGCGTCCCTTGTCGATCACGCTGATCACCTGCTGCGAGCGCTCGTCGGTGTAGACGTTCACCATGAGCTGTCCTCGCCGCGCAGTGGCCTTCCAGTTGATGGTGCGGAAGTCGTCGCCCTGCACATAGTCCTTGATTTGCTCAAACTCGGTGTTGTTGCCCACGCGGCGTATGCGCTTGATGCCCAGCTCGGTGAGGTTGTTGCTCATGGCCAGCAGCTCGTATTGGTTGAGCATGAGGTAGCTGGGATAGACGGCCACGTCGGTGGGCTCGCCGCAGCTGTAGCGCCGCTCCACCAGCCCCAGGGCCGTGCGGGCAAACACGCGTATCAGCCCGAAGCCATACACGCCGCGCTTGGTTGGCCGCAGGCGGTAGTGGATGTCGGCCCCGCCTGCCGGTGGCAGCACAGCGTCGAAGCTCACGTCGCGGCGCTGGAACACGTGCGGAATCTCGTCGATCACCCGCAGGCGCACGCCGAAGGGGTAGCTGCTGTCAACGCGCAGGTCCACCTCGTTGTCGTCGCCGTTGGAAAAGCGCTCGGCGCAGTGGCGCTCGGCGGCGATGCCGCGCCGGTGCCACAGCAGGGCCACGTCGACGAGCACCAGCACTGCCAGCAGGACAAGCAGCCACTTGCCCGCCACAAAGAGCGGTGCCCACGCCTGGCCGGCTATCAGCACCAGCACCACCGCCAGCACAGCATAGTAGAATCGATGATAAAGATACACTGCTTGAGGGAGTTGATGGTTGATAAAAAGGGAAGGCAGTCACTCCGGTCGGTGTGCGCTACTTCGGCACCTCCACCTTGTCGATGAGTTGCTGCACGAGTTTGGCCACGGTGTAGCCCTGCATCTCGGCCTCGGCCGTGAGCATGACGCGGTGCCTCAGCACGCTGGGCGTGACCGACTTGATGTCGTCGGGCGTGACAAAGTCGCGTCCCTGCAGCAGCGCGTAGGCTTTGCTGCACTGCATCATGGCCACGGCGGCACGAGGTGATGCACCGAGATACACTGCGCGGCTCGAGCGTGTCATCTGCACAATCTGTGCGATGTAGCGCAGCAGGCTTGTGTCGACGAGCACCTGCCGCATGGTGCGTCGCAGGGTCAGCAGCTGGTCGCGCGTGATGATGGGTTCGAGGCCGTCGAGCTTGGCATGGCGCACGTTGCTCTGGTGCCGCTGCAGGATTTCCACTTCCTCGTCCTCGTTGGGATAGCCCATGTCGATTTTGAGCAGAAAGCGGTCGAGCTGGGCCTCGGGCAGCTTGTAGGTGCCCTCCTGTTCGACGGGGTTCTGCGTGGCAATGATGGTGTAGAGCTCGCCCATGCGGTGGGTGGTGCCGTCGATGCTCACCTGGCGCTCCTCCATCACCTCGAAGAGCGCCGCCTGCGTCTTGGCCGGCGCGCGGTTGATTTCGTCGACGAGCACCACATCGGCAAACACCGGACCCTGGTGAAAGTCGAACTCGCTGGTCTTCATGTTGAACACGGTGGTGCCGAGCACGTCGCTGGGCATGAGGTCGGGCGTGAACTGGATGCGGCTGAAGCGTGCGTCCACCAGTCGTGCCGTCATGCGCGCCAGCAGCGTCTTGGCCACTCCGGGCACGCCCTCGAGCAGCACATGGCCGTCGGCAAGGATGGCGGTCAGAATCAGGTCCACGGCCTCGCGCTGCCCCACGATCACGGTGGCGATGCGGTCGCGCAGTTGCTGGATTTGAGCCGAGAACTGGCTCAAGTCGATGCGGGATTGTAGGTTGGTTTCTTCCATTGTGTGGTTATGTGTGTGGTTATTCAAATTTTTTCGAGTATTTTGTTCATCATGCCTATGTAGAGCTTGAGCTCTGGGTCGCTCAGTTGATGTGCTTCCAGTGCGGCCCGGATTTGGGTCAAGTCGCCCAGCAGCTGGTCGCTCTTCAGGCCGGTGAGCTGCGCCAGGGTGGCAAGCTCGGAGTCGAAGTGCTCTTCATCGTCGATGTCGACAACGGCCTCGCGGCGCAGACGCTCGGTGAAGTACTGATACTTTTTCTGCAGCAGGTCGGCGTTGTCGTGTCGCTCGTAGTAGAGGGTGCCGATGTGCTCGACCAGCGCCATGCTTTGGTCTTCGGGGTCGCTCATCACGGGGATGACGCGCTGCCGGCGACGGGCGGTGAAGACGAAAAACAGCAGCACGGTGGCCAGCGTCAGGTAGAGTGCCCAGCGCAGCGGCGGGTTGTCGAGCAGATACTTGAGCGGCGAGCGCGACGCTCCGCCATCGGTAACGTCGCCCTTGTCGTAGTTCTCGTCGATGCGCACGATGGGATGTCTGCCGGCCTGCGAGAGCACGCGCATGCCCAGCTCGCGCATCTGCGTGTCGAGCACGCCATAGTTGCTGAACAGGTGGGGCATGGTGGTGACGATGAGGCGTCCGCGTCCCACTGTGGCGCTCAGCGCCACTATCTCGCTTCCGCGGCGCGCCAGCACCCTGTATTCAATCTGCCTGCGCTCGTCCTTCCAGTAGCCGCGATTCACAAAGTTTTTGGGCGCATAAGGGCAAATCACGTTGCAGCTCGACCACACGGTGTGCATCACATAGGTGGTGCGGGGCTGACGGCTGGTGCCCACCCAGGTCACCTTGTCGCGCACCGAGTCGGCATAGTGCCGGGGAAAGCTGTACACGCCGTCGAATTCGTCAGCGTTGTAGCGGAACGCCAGTCCAAGCCGTTCGTACATCACATCGTTGCCAGAGCTGTATGCGCTATGGACGGCGAGCACCACATTGTCGCCGCGCTTGAGCATGCGCAGGATGGATTTGGCCTCTGTGTCGCTATATCCCCAATAATTTTCGACCAGCAGATAGGTGTTGCACTGCGGGGCAACGTAGTCGGACATCTGGTACAACGACATCCCGCTCACCTCGTAGCCCGCCGGTGCCGAGGCACTCATCACCGAGTCGAACACCGCGCAGCCGAAGGGCTGCTCGTCGTTGTGGGCGAAGGTGGTGTGCCATGTGAACCGCTTGGGCATTCGCATCAGCGCCAGCACGAGCAGCACCACCAGCGCCACCAGGGCAATGATGAACAAGGTCTTGGAGTTTTTCATTGCTGCTCACCTCCTTTCTTCTCGGCAGTGGCAGCCACACTGGCCAGCAACTGCTCCTGCCATCCTGCCATCTGGTGGCACAGGCCGTCGGTGGCCTGAAATTTGCCGTAGCGCACGCGCAGGAATGCATTGGTCATCGCTCGCATATTGGGGTCGGCCACCTCGCGGGCATACTGCGAGGGGGTCTTGAACGGTTGCCAGTCTATCACCTGGCCATCGCTCAGCCGCTTGAGCGTTTGCAGATAGAGCAACCGGCACACCTGCCGGTAGTCGCCGTTTCGCCGCGCCTCGGCCAGCGAGCTGTCGAAGTCGATTTCGTGGATGTTGTCGAGCTGCACGTCGTAGTCCAGTTTTTCGGTGTCATCGTCGCGCCTGAACAGGGCGAAGTGCGACTGCAACAGCCACCACGTGAGCAAAACCACTATGATGGCACCTAGAATCCACCATATAAAGTAATAATTGGGATTGTATTGTACCTCGTCGACGGTTCTGCCAAGCACCTCGTCCAACAACTCGCCAAGCCAGTGCAAGAAGCTGTCGAGATAGTTTGTGTCGGTCTGCACCAGCTCGCGATTGTAGTCGTAGGCCGTCTGGCTGGTGAACTCTCGCACCAGCGAGTCGCTCACGGCTATGGTATCGGTCAATGCTTTTGCCATGATGATGTGCGCTTTTACAGGTTCTCAAAATTCTCAATCTCGCTCTCAATGTTCACCTGCTCCACCTCGGTGCCCACGCTGGTGTAGTAGAGCGTGTTGGCTATCACGGTGAGCGACAGCCCCACATAGGTCACCACACTATGGAGCACAGCCCCCAGATAGACCATAAGCTGCATGAACACCTTGAGTTCATAGGCGCTGCTGCTGTGCCCCAGTTCACTCACCGCAACACCGGCCACGGTCATGGGGATGGTGGTGGTCGACTGGATGATGAGCACCGCCACAAGCATCATGAAGTTCAGCCCCACCAGCTTGCCCCAGCGCGAATAGCCCAGCTGGAAGGCCCGCCGGAAGGCGGTCCAGAATCCCACGCCCTCGAGCAGATAGACCGGCGGCACCTGCCACAGCGGCAGCATCGCTGCCACAAAGAGCAGCACCATCACCGGTATCAGCAGCGACATCACCGTCGCTAACAGTATGCCCGGCACCATGATCACCACCGCAAGCAGCCACGCCGGCACGCACTTGAGCGCACTGCGCCACAGCCGGGGCCACAGCTGTGCGAAGGTCACGCCCTGCAGGCCGTCGGCGTGTGTGTGGTGCCAACGCAGCAGCTCAATCATCAGCGCCGACGTCAGCGAGAGGCCCACCAGCGCCACTACACCCGCCATCACGCCCGAGGCCACCGGGAAATCGGTGTCATAGAGTATGGCCGCCAGGATGTTGTTCACTCCCAGTCCCTGCACGATGCTCAGTGGCAGCAGCACGTAGGCCGACATGCGCAGCCACTCCCGCCACTGGCTGCGGACCAGGTCGAACGTCGTGTTCACCTGCTCGCTCACCGTGCGCTCGGCGTAGAGCGGTATCTTATTTGCCCGCTTGCGGTTCTTCTTGTTCATGATTCTTGCGGTTGACCTTGATGGGAAGATACACATAATAGAAAATCACTGCGGCCGCCGAGGCCACCACCAGCCCCCAGCGCAGCACGTCGGGAGCCTCGGTGTGGCGCGTGACGAAGCCCTCGAAAAACGCCGCCACTATGGTGAACGGCATCACACTGACGGCAATCTTGAGCGCGCGCCGTGCAGCCAGCACAAACGAGCGGCCACGGCTGTAGGTGCCGGGAAACAGCCAGCCGCAGCCCAGCACGAAGCCCGCACCGCCTTCGAGCGCCATGGTCGAAATCTCGAGCGTGCCGTGCTGCATGATGGCCAGCAGTGATTCTTCGAACACACCATACTGCGCGAAAAACGACAAGAACACCCCCACCATCACACCATTGCGCATCAAGAACCACGCCGGGCCAAGCGGGGTGAACAGTCCAAGCGCAAATGTTATGACACCCACATACAGGTTGTTAAAAGCGATGCCCAGGAACATCGCCATCTCGTCGCCGCCGTCGTAGACCGCCGTGGGGTTGCCGCTGCGTATGTTCTCGATGGTCATGTCCACATATTCGTTGCCCATCACCACGCGGGCCATCTCGCCGTCGCCCATCGTGCTGTAGACCCCGATGCCGATCATGAGCAGCAGCACGGCCAGTGCGGCCAGCATCTCGCGCCGCGAGGCATACACCGCCTCCGGCACCTCGCGGGTCCAGAACGTCAGCAACCGCGACCAACGCTCGCTGCGGCCACGGTATATCTCGGTGTGAAGCAGCAGCGTCAGGTTGTTCAGATACTTGGTGATGCGCGAGTCGGGATAGTGTGTCTGCGCAAAGGCTAGGTCGGCCGTCAGGTCGGTGTACATGTCGGCCAACTCGTCGGGCGACTGGCTCGAGGCCATGTCGACCATATACTCATATTCTTTCCATTTCCGCACGTTCTGGCGGATGAACACGGCTTCTCTCATCGCAATATGGGGCTGAAGGGTGTGCGTAGGTGTGAATTCGGAATTCTATTCTAGATATATCTTTTATATAGGCACTGGCACTAAAGTAACCCCGCAAAGATAATCATTTTTTCGCCATCGGCATCGAATTTCCCATTTTTTTTGTAATTTTGACGGCTCTAAAACATTCCACCCACCGATGAACGACTACATCTTCACCCTCGAAATCGCTGTCCGCGACTACGAGCTCGACAGCGAGGGCATCGTCAACAATGCCAACTACCTGCACTACCTCGAGCACACGCGCCACGCCTTCTGCCGCCATGCGGGCTACTCCTTTGCCCAGATGCAGGCCGACGGCTTCACGCCCGTGGTGAGCCGCATCGAGGTGGACTACAAATCCCCGCTGCGCAGCGGCGACGTGGCCCTGAGCCGCCTCTGGGTGGAGGCTCGAGGAGCACGATTCATCTTCCACCAGCATCTCTACAACCAGGCCACCGGCGCCCTCGCCGTGGCAGCCGTTGTCACCATCGTCTGCATCGAGGACGGACGGCTCGGGCGAGGCGAGCAGCTGCGCCAGGCTTTCGCCCAGTGGCTCTGACCCTTCCACCATAATGGACAGCAGGACACAAGTCATACATCGCATCGCCTTCGCCAGCGTGAGAGGCATGGGGCTCGACCTGGGGCGCAAAATCCTCGACGCCATCGACGAGGCCACCTTCTTCAACCTGAGCGAGAACGAACTGCGACGGCTCACCCGAAGCCGCTCGCGCATGTGCGGCACCACCTACCGCCGCTCGCTGCTCGAACGCGCCGAGCGAGAACTCGAATTCGTCGAGCAAAACAATGTGCACATCACCTATTTCACCGACTCCACCTACCCCCGGCGGCTGCTC
>CAMVDK010000161.1 GCA_947166165.1 uncultured Porphyromonadaceae bacterium | reverse complement strand
GATAGACCGAGTCGCCGTCGTTCTGATAGTTCTTGGCAGCGTTGATACCGCCCTGCGCGGCGATCGAGTGCGCGCGGCGAGGCGAGTCCTGGATGCAGAAGTTGAGCACGTTGAAGCCCATCTCGGCCATCGTGGCCGCTGCGCTGGCGCCAGCCAGACCGGTGCCCACCACGATGATGTCGAGCCGGCGCTTGTTGGCCGGGTTGACCAGCTTCTGGTGTGCCTTGTAGTTGGTCCACTTCTCAGCGATGGGGCCTTCGGGTATCTTCGAGTCGATGGCCGGCTGAGCCGTTTTATTGATTGTTTCTTCCATTTGATTTCAAAGTTTAGTTAAGCGTTAATAACACCGAAGTCCGTCAAAACTTGAAAGCGTCGAAATACCATGCGAAATAGCATGCCTCGACGGCAAAGAGGAGCATGACGATGGTGGCCCACCACCAGCCGATGCACTTGAAGCGCTCGATCCACTTGTCGTTGGTGGCGCCCAGCGACTGGAAGGCGCTCCAGAAGCCGTGGGTGATGTGCAGCCAGATGGCGCAGAACCCAATCAGATAGACGGGCAGCACCCACCACTGGCCGAAGGTGGCCTGCAGGGCCTGCTCGCCCGAGGCCGGATAGTCGCCCATGATTTCGGGCAGCTGCATCTTGGCCCAGAAGTGCGCCAGATGGAGCACCAGGAAGCACAGCACAATCACGCCCAGCACGAGCATGTTCTGCGAAGCCCACTCCACACTGGCCGGCTTGGCGCTCACCTCATAACTGTTGGAGCCACGCGCCTTGTTGTTCTGCAAGCTGAGCCAGAAGGCGAACACGATGTGCAGCACAAAGCCGCCGGCCAGAACCGCCGTGCCCACCAGCGCATACCAGTTGGCACCCAGAAACTCGCACACCGCCTCGTAGGCCTCCAGCGAGAACAGGGCCACCGCATTCATCAGCGCATGGAACGTCAGGAATAGGATCAGGAAAAGACCGGTGACACTCATCACCACCTTTCGTCCCACAGAAGAATTAGTTAACCACATAGAAGTTTAGAAAGATTTTAAGTTATTAATTGATTGATTGTTATGCACATCAAAGCACCGACCTTGCCGCGCCGGCGGCAAAATCAAAGTGCAAAATTAATGAAAAAAACGCAAAAGTCAAAGTGCCAGACGCATTTTTTTGGGAGCGCCAGAACTGCGGTGCGGACTCGGTGCCGACTCGAGGTGCCGACTCGAGCCATACGCAAACGCGTTTTTCATCGTTCATTGTTGTGCAAATCCCGACTTTTTACACTATCTTTGCACTCTCAAATTCATCATTGCCAACAGGCAAGGGCCAGTGTGGCGGTCAGCATCACGCCCGGCTCAGCCCGCAACAAGCATCATCAAAACAACCAAACACCTACATCAAGCTATGGGACTATTAGAAGAAATCATCCGAGGCTCCGGCCAGAGCGGCTCGGGCGGCCTGGGCGACATCCTCGGCCGCATGGGCCAGGACGGCCAGCAGACGGCATCGGGCAGCGTGCTCGAAGAGATACGCCGCCGCATGGGCGGTGGCGACGCGCCGTCGGCCAGCTCACCCGCCCCCACCGGCGGCACATCGGCGCCCGCCGGCTCCGACATCAGTGTGGAAGACCTTGAACGCCAGATGGGCATCGGCCGCAACCGCGGCTACCAGCAGCAGCCCTACCAGCCGCAGCAGCAGTATCCACAGCAACAGCCGCAGCAATACCCGCAGCAACAGTATCCACAGCAGCAGCCGCAGCAATACCCGCAGCAACAGCCCTACCAGCCGCCGCAGCCGCAGCCCAGCCCCGAGCCGGAGCAGCCCGCACAGCAGCAGTCGAGCGGCGGCGGACTGATGAGCATTCTCAAAATCATCGGCCTCGGAGCCATCGCCATGATGGTATTGAAAAAATTCAGAAAATGACGGAGGACACCACTATGAACCAGAACAACAACATCATCGAGCAGACCATCAAGCTCGTGGCCCGCACCGGGCTCTTCTTCGCCAAGGCCGACGGCCACTACAGCGAGCGCGAGCACGCATTCATCGACGCCTTCGTCGCCCAACTCGCCCTCGAAGGCAGCCCCGACGAGGCCCGCGCCCTGGTGGCCGACGTGGAGCATGAGGCCATCACCCTCCATCAGCTCGTGGCCGACACCCGCGCCCTGCTCGGCACCCTGCCCCCCGACCAGGCCGACACCGTGCTGCTCATGCTCTACGCCTTCGCCACCGACGTCGTCAACGCCGACGGCACCCACTCCCCCGCCGAGCGCCAAGCCCTGACCCAATGGCGCCAAGCCCTGGCACGAAGCTGAAAGGCAACCCATTGCCGTGCCCCACGATAGCCGCGCCAATGGCAAGCGGCAAGCCCCGCCACGCTCCCTAACCCCGACCGAAGGCGACGGCACAAACAAAAATGCAACCTATTCACCAATAGGCGCGACACGCCTCAAATAAGCCAAATAACAATTAATGCCACAAACTAAGAATTACATAGTGCGTTGCATGGTGCTTGATGAACTGTTGAGCGACCGCCATCATTATTACGACATTCATGACTATGTTGACAAAGTAAATGAGAAACTGGTGAATGATGGTTATGGTAAGGTGACTCGGCGTTGCATTGAGAAAGACATCAAGTCAATCGAGTTTGAGCCTTTCTACGCCGAACTTGAGCGTTATCAAGCAGCAGGGAAAAAGTGCATTCGCTATAAAGACCCAGGGTTTTCCATTTTCAAGAAAAAGCTTAGCAAAGACGAAAGACTTCTCTTGAGCGAGGTGCTGAGAACGATAGGCCAGTTCGATGGATTGGACAACTTCACATGGCTCGATGCTCTGGCAAAAGGGCTTGGAGTCGCGGCAAGCGAACCTATCATTGAGTTCAGCACAAGCCCCATGGACCAATCCACTCTTTTAGGCGAACTGTTCACGACCATATCCAATAAGGTTGTGGTGGAAGTCTCATATCAAAAGTTTCATGACAACACACCGATAAGAAGCATCCTCCACCCTTACAAACTCAAACAATACAATAATCGCTGGTATTTACTTGGAGCATTGGTCAGCGATGGCTTTATTGTAAACTACCCATTAGACCGCATCAATAGCATCACAATTCGGCCTGAAATCAAGTATCGGGAAAGCACCGACGACATCTCGGAACGATTTGATGACGTTATCGGGGTCACGGTTTACCACGACAGAGCTGTGGAGAGAATCATTTTGTGGGCTTCGGATGATGCATATCCTTACATCGAAACAAAACCCATGCATGGGTCATTCAAGCCAATAAGAGGAGAAAAAGTCGACCACTTGCGCATCGAATATCCTCAATTGATTGATGGCCGTTTCTTCCAACTCGAATGTGTCGAGAACTACGAATTAATCCGCGAGCTATGCTCTTTCGGCAAAGAACTACTCGTTCTCTCACCCAAGCATATCCAAGACAAAGTTTTTGAAAGAGTATCAGAACATAACAAGAAATATGAGTATTTGCGAACATAGTGTTCGCAACCAGGTGGTAATTTTGCAGCGAAAATCAAAAACAAACAAATCATGAAGTCAAAAATAACAATAAAGAATTTCAGGACATTTGATGAAGACGGCGTCAGTTTCGAAATGAGGCCAATCACTATAATGACCGGCGGCAACAGCTCTGGCAAAAGCAGCGTCAACAAATCTCTAGCACTACTTAAGACTTTTATTGACAGTGTTAAGGAAGATTACCGAAAAGGTATAACGCCTAACTTATCAGCCCACAAACTGGATTTCTCAAAAACTTCCAGCTCACTAAATCTTGGCAACTTTCATCAAGTACTTCATCGCGGAAGCAAGGAAGAGGCTATATCATTTGAGGTTATGACTCATTCAAGGCTGTTAGGAGAGGATGTGATGGTTGAACTCACATTTATACCTGACCAAAATGATATTCAAGACAATGGCTACCTAAGCCATCTCGAGATTAAAAAAGTGAGCGGTGAATTGCTGTACCAGAGTGGGCAAGATAGTGAGCATCAGCATTTCGATTTTCTCTCTAGTGGTAATTTCTTTTTACTTAAAGATAGTTTTTTCAAATTTTTCAACACCATTCTTAATTGGGATATTGAATCGTATTCCGCCTTATTTCACTCCGAGCCGAATTTTTATAAAGATTTTGCTGAGCAATGGGGATATGACACTTATTGCATAGATGATTACGATCTTTGCAGAGATATTTACAAAAAAAAGCGCAAAACTTATAAGGAGATTGTTGGCAAGTACAGCTGCGATTATCTTATCAATATTGAAGCTTTCTGCTACTCGAAAGAGAATGTATTTTTTTATGTTGACAGACCGTATTTGGATAATCCGTATGCCCGAAAAGCATATGAAATCCTGAATCACGATTTCTCTTTGTTCGAAAAAGCGTTTCAGTACAAGACTCTTTTCTTTACTGAGATCTACATGCCTGAGCTCTACGAAATATGGAACATGGGAAAGAGCAAAGTGCGCACACATCTTTGTAAATTAGTGCCAGACGATTATACAGCTCATCTCAGCATTATAATGGACGATTTCGAGAAAAGTGAACATGCTAATTTTGGTGAATATTTCAAACAAAAGGAGCATGAGTTTTTGTCATGTTGCGGAGATTCCGATTATATTGAACTTCCATCAGATAATGAGTTTGACTTTTTTCCTTATCGTAAGAACAACGAGAACGTATCTCGCTTAATTCAAGATTATGAACCAGAATGGGTAGAATGGAAATTATGCAATCTTCAGGCCATAATTGGCATCTTCATGCATCTCGATTCTGGAGACTCTACCCTTCCAGATTTATTCAATAGTTTGAGATTGTTCTCACACTTTGTTGAGTGGACATTTAAGGACATCTTGGCTATGATGCTACCAGACGAGATGACTTATTTTGGCCCAAATTCTGCCGAGGTTAAAAGATTGTACACTGAAGGTGAATTTTTCACAACACTGACGGCATATTTAGACTTTAAGCGCGATTTTTTGAATCTGCTGTCCGATGAGTCTCATCATCCGCAAGAAGCGGATTATTTAAGTACGAGCGGATTTAAACCTGGCGATTTCATCAACAACTGGCTTAAAGAATTGGGCGTTGCAGATGAATTGCTCATCACACCAGTTGAAGACGGATTAGGGCTGAAGGTGTCAACACTCAACAACAATAATGAAAAAACATTATTGGCAGATCAGGGTGTGGGTGTAACTCAGTTGGTGGCACTGCTACTACGCATTGAGACCTTGATCATGGATAACATTCTGCATCACAGCAAGATTTGGAGGATTGGCGATAAAGACGAAGTTCGTCATGATGAGAACCTCATCATTCTTGAGGAGCCAGAAATGCATCTACATCCCAAGTATCAATCGTTACTTGCAGACATGTTCTTGGAGGCGTACGAGAAGTACAATATCCACTTTATCGTTGAGACTCACTCCGAATACATTATCCGCAAATCGCAAGTAATTGTGTCAGAAGCGCATTATGCAAATGATCAAGTGTTAAAAGAGAAGAATCCATTTATGGTTTACTATCTTCCTGATAACGGCAAGCCATATGAGATGGAATATCGTACTGATGGATGTTTTGTGAATGACTTTGGCAAAGGTTTCTTTGACGAAGCCGAGAATTTAGCGTTTAAGATTCTTTGAATATGAATATCTATATTGATTTTGATAATCTTTGTTCATACTCAAGCAAAGGAGGCAGCGAATCATTTGCAGCATGCAATGAAATGTTGAGACACAACTTCAACATTTACTTCACATTTCCAAAGTTCACTCTCAATACTTGCAAAAAGAAAGTTCGCGACACAATTATGATACTTATGAAGTCGCTGACACGTTCACGCGGAAGTTTTTCAAATAAAATCGAATGGGATTCCGCTTTTCCAGGCCGTAATTTAACCGACAGATTCTATGAGGGGCTTACTGTGGAACAACTCATGTCGATTTATTGGTTGAGTGATGACAGCGCAAAAACTATGCAGTCACATGGAAGCTTGCTTATTGCTTCCGTAGGCAAAGAACTGGAATCATTACTCCAATTGTTTATTGAAGGCGAAGCGTATCCAGCAAAGAAATACTCCATTCGTGAAATGACCGATTGGAGTGTGATCGGCAATAATGTTTCACCGTGCACCGATATAGTAATTATTGACCCGTACCTTTTTGCTCAATCAGATTTTTTATACGAGAAAAACGCATTTAAAGTTATATCTAAAGCAGCTGGTCATGTCAAATTTCATCCCATAAACATTGTTATTTTCACAAATGTTCAATACAAAGACAAAGAGAGATACACTGAAATCCCAATAAAGTCTATACAACGTAGGTTGAAGGAATCTTTGAAAGAGATGTGTGGTGCAGAACCTAATATTACAATAGTCAAACTCCCCCCAAAAGAAGAACACGACCGTACGATAATTACAAATTATAAAGTATTTATAAGTGGTGACTCGTTTAAATATTTTGATGAAAATGGTAAAAACGTAAGCCACGGACGATGGTTTGATGTTTGTTCACTTGCTCATAAAGAGAATCGAGAACTCGTCATTAACTATCTTCATGACCTGCAAAATATTATAAATAATCAAGAAAAAGGTTTGTTGAATGTTTTGGGAGATAAAAAATCATATTTCTTAAGATTTTCAGAATAAGAACAAATGAACAATCACTATTGCGAACATAGCGTTCGTAACTCGGTAGTAACTTTGCAGCGATAATGACAAAGTTCACAGTATTGTTTAAACTTTAAATTTAATGACAATGGCATTTGAAGACGACATGATTGATGCTGGGTTCAACGACCCGATGGACTATATGGATTACCTGATGGACGAGGGTGACCGTGTGATGCGACGCCTCATCGAAGAAGAGGATAGGATGCGTGACTGGGAAGAGGAGGAACCAGATGTTGAATATGATGAGAGCATGGAAGAGGACTGGGAAGAATAGAATTCAAACTGCCGCTAATTGATTAATTCAACAATTAATATGAAGACTCTTGCAGCGAGGAAAAGAGCGCGATAAGAATCATTCTTGACCACTTTTGGCAGTGCTTTAACGAAGTTAGAAAATGGCGGCCCGCCACTCCTTGGTGCTGAAAGTGCCTGGGGAGTGGCGGGCCGGTGTATGATGTGTTGCGCCGGGGGCTACTTGAGGTAGTCGTCGAAGTAGCGGGTGATGCGCTCGTGGAGGTGGACGCTCTGGTGGCCCATC
>CAMVDK010000160.1 GCA_947166165.1 uncultured Porphyromonadaceae bacterium | reverse complement strand
TCTCGATGAGGATTTCCTCCTCTTCGCCCGTGTCGGGGTCCTTGTACTGATAGCGGAGCCGGACGCCGGACTCCACCTTGTTGACGTTCTGTCCGCCTGCGCCGGAGGAGCGGAAGGTGTCCCACGAGATGCGGGCCTGCTCGATGTTGACCTCGATGGTGTCATCGACGAGGGGCGTGACGAAGACGCTGGCAAAGCTCGTCATGCGCTTGCCCTGGGCGTTGTAGGGCGACACGCGCACCAGGCGGTGCACGCCGTTCTCGCTCTTGAGGTAGCCATAGGCGAAGGCTCCCTCGGCGCTGATGGTCACGCTCTTGATGCCGGCCTCGTCGCCCTCCACCATGTGCTCGATGGCGGTCTTGTAGCCGTGGCGCTCGCACCAGCGCAGATACATGCGCATGAGCATCTGCGCCCAGTCCTGGCTCTCGGTGCCGCCGGCGCCGGAGTTGATTTTGATGATGGCGTCCATGCGGTCCTCGTCGTGGCTGAGCATATTGCGCAGCTCGAGCTTCTCCACCTTGTCGACGGCCTCGGCGTAGAGCTTGTCGAGCTCGGCCTCGTCGATGAGGCCCTCTTTGACGAAGTCGAAACCGGTGGCCACCTCCTCGGCGGCGTGGGTGACCTCGTCGCAGCTGTCGATCCAGAAGTGGAGGGTCTTGATTTTCTTCATCTGTGCCTCGGCGGCCTTCTGGTCGCTCCAGAAATCGGGCACATGGGTGCGGAGTTCTTCCTCCTCGACCTCGATGCGCTTGCTGTCCACGTCGAGGTAGCGGCACAGGGCGGCACTGCGCTCCTGCAGGGCTTTGAGTTGTTCTTGGGTGATCACTTATATAGATATGGATAATGGATGATTGTAGTTGTAAGGCGGGGGCGGGCGTCTCACTCTTTGTTCTTTTTCCGTCTGAAGTCGGCGGCATACATGGCGTCGATGAGCGGCGCGTAGCGCTTGTTGATAACCGCCCGGCGAATCTTGAGCGTGTTGGTCAGCTCGCCAGACTCCATGGTGAAGGGCCGCGGCAGCAGCACGAAGCGCTTGATCTGCTCGTAGCTGGCCAGGTCCTTCTGGTAGCCCTCGATGCGCTGTTCCACCATGCGGTGGATGTCGGGGTTGTTGACCAGGTCTTCGATGCTGGCGAAGGCGATGCGCTGCTTCTCGGCGTAGGCCTTGAGTTCGTCGAAGTCGGGCACGATGAGCGCCGACACATATTTGCGTCCGTCGCCGATGATGGCCACCTGGTCGATGAACTTGTCCTGCCCCAGGGCGGTTTCGAGCATCTGCGGAGCGATATACTTGCCGTTGCTGGTCTTGTAGAGGTCCTTGAGCCGCTCGGTGAGGATGAGCTGGCCCTGCTCGTTGATTTCGCCGCAGTCGCCGGTGTGGAACCACCCGTCGGTGTCGATCACGGCGGCAGTCTCTTCGGGCTTGTTGTAGTAGCCCTTCATGATGGTGGGGCCTTGCACGAGGATTTCGTTCTTCTCGCCGATGCGCACGTTGACGCAGGGAATGGGATAGCCCACGGTGCCGATGGTCCACCCCTCGTTCTCGAAGAAGCAGACCGAGGCGTTGGTCTCGGTGAGGCCGTAGCCGACCATGATGTTGATGCCCACGGCGTGCAGAAACTCGGTGATGTTGTCGCTGAGCATGGCTCCGGCCGTGGGGAAGAAGTTGCCGTGCTCGATGCCGATGGCCGCGCGCAGTTTGGCGAAGACCTTCTTCTCGAAGTACTGGTACTGCTTCTCGACGAGCAGCGGGGCCTTCTTGCCCAGGCGGGCGTACTTGATGTTGCGCGTCTTGCCCACGGCAATGGCGCGCTTCACGAGCATGCGCAGCACGGTGGGCGCGGCGTCGAAGTTGTCGCGGATGGCGGTGTAGACCTTCTCCCAGAAGCGCGGCACGCTGCACATGATGGTGGGCTGCACCTCCTTCACGGCGCGCTGAATCTCGTGCGGGTCGTGGTTGATGGCCACGCGTATGCCCACGGTCATGCACACCATGGTGAATCCCAGCTCAAACACGTGGCTCAAAGGCAGGAAGCTGAGCGAGAGGTCGGTGTCGGGGTGCAGCGGCAGCCGCTGCTGGTGGGCCCACATGGCCGCGTTGAAGTTGCTGTGGGTGAGCATCACCCCCTTGGGCACGCCGGTGGTGCCCGAGGTGTAGATGAGATACATCAGGTCGGAGTCGGCGCCGTCGGCGCTGCGCTGCTCCACGGTGGCGCGGGTGTCGGCGGCGTGCAGCCGTCCCAGCTCTACGAACTGCTCCCAGGTGACGACGCGGCTGTCGGTGTCGCGCCGCTTGATGGTGGGGTTGAGCGTGACCACCATCCGCAGCCCGGGGCACAGGTCGAGCAGCTCGAGCGCGATGTCGTACTGCGGCTGGTCGCCGGCAAGCAGCAGCGTGGCACCGGAGTCGTTGACAATGTAGGCGGCCTCGTCGCGGCTGCTGGTGGCATAGATGGGCACGGGCACGGCACGGTTGCAGAACGCGGCGAAATGCGTGATGAGGATCTCGGGACAGTTCTGGGCGAAGATGCACAGGCGGTCTTGCACGCCGATGCCCGCGTGGCACAGCGCCGAGGCGGCCTCGCCCACGGCGGCGTTGAATTGAATCCACGACATCGAGGTCCACTGCTGCGTGACGTAGTCGCGGTAGCGGAGCTGCTCGCGGTCGCCATAGCGCTCCACTTGCCGCGGAAGGAGTTCGACGAATTTGTTCATAGCAATGTGGTTGACACAATTTATTCTTCTAATCTGCAAATATAGCGAAAAAACGCGACTTGAGGCCCGCCTGCGCCCTAAAATCGAAAAATCATTAACAACAATTCCAATTCCGCCCGAAAGATTCACGCAATTTAAACGGAAAGCAGTAATTTTGTGAACTCAAAAAACGCTGAGACCAATGAACCGCTACGCCATCTATCTGATACTCGCCCTGTGTGCGCTGGCCGCCCGCGCATCGGTCGCCGTGCCCTACACCCACCCCGGCCCCCTGCTCCCCGACAGCAGCAACTTCGTCACCGCCAGCCTGGTGGTGTTCTCACCCGGGCAGGATGTGTATTCTTCGCTTGGCCACTGTGCGTTGCGGATGGAGTGCCCTGTGCATGATTTGGACTATTGTTTCTCGCTCGAAACCGATGTGCGAATGGCGGATTTCATAAAGTTCTTCTCAGGAAGTGCCAACGCTGCCTTTGCAGCAGTTCCGACCGATGTCTTTGTTGGGTACTACCGTGAGAATGGACGAGGTGCCATGCAATATGAGTTGAATCTCACCTTGCACGAGAAGCAAGAACTGTGGAGGATGCTCGACAACGACATGGTGGCTGGAGCACACCGAAAGTTCAATTTCGCCGAGAATAATTGTACGTCCACGTCGCTCATTATTCTTGAGCAATCTATCTTGCCGGCCAGAATTGAATTTAAGTGGCCCGAAAAGATGCTTGAACTGAATAACGGTGATGGCGTAAGATACCTATACCGAAATGCGCCATGGACACGATTCATATGTTTGTCATTGATAGGGACTGAAGCTGATGTTTTTTGGCCGCAAGAGAGTAGAATGTCGCCCGAAATGTATCCAGCAGTTGTGTCGAATTCAAGAATCATTGATGATGAAGGACAAGTGCGACCGATGCTAAAACATAAGTCGGAGCTTTTACCGATAAAGTTGCAGGCGCGTCAATCGGTTAATTCACCGTTCACGTTTTTCCCACTTGGCGGGCACCTTGCATGATGAGCGGCTTGCGCGATGGGCGGTTTTTCCATTCTTCGAGTTGCAGGATGATGTCGCGATAGAGTTCCATAGTTGATATGTTAAGTTCGGAAAATTGCCAAATTCGACATTTTTTGGAACCTTAATGGTGTAAAGTTGCCACTTTTTGTTGGATGGGCAATGAGATGTGCCGAAAAAAGCGTTAAATGCTCCGTTTTTGCTCCTGTCGGCATCTTCAATCAGCGGTCTTGCTGGCAATGAGGGCCACGCCGGCAAGTGCCGGCGTGGCCCTCAGGGGATGTGTTGCGATGCCGTAGCTCTTTAGAACTGGCGGGCGGCGGCTTGGACCACCTCGGTGAGGGTGGGGTGGCCGTGGATGGAGTCGGCCAGGCAGTCGACGGTGGCGTCGGCGTTGATGGCCATGACCACTTCCTGGATGAGGTCGGCGGCGTGGGCCCCGCAGATGTGGCAGCCCACGATGCGGCGCGTGTCGGCGTCGACAATCATCTTGAGCAGTCCGTCGGGCTCGGCCATGGAGACGGCCTTGCCGTTGCTGCGGAAGAAGGATTTCTTGACCACCACGTTCATGCCGCGCTCGGCGCACTGCTCCTCGGTGAGTCCCACCATCGAGAGTTCGGGCACGGTGAACACGGCGCTGGGCACCACGTCGAGGCGGATGTGGCAGGGCTGGCCGAGGATGTGGGCCAAGGCCACCTCGCCCTGCGCGCTGGCGGCGTGGGCGAGCATCATGCGTCCGTTCACGTCGCCGATGGCGTAGACGCCCTCGGCGCTGGTGCGCATGTGGTCGTCCACCTCGATGCCGCGCCGGCCCACGGCGATGCCGGCCGCGTCGAGTCCGGCGGGGAGCACGGGCTGGCGGCCCACCGACATGAGCACGCGCTCGGCGGCGACGCTCTGCTCCTTGCCCTTGGCGTCGTAGGCCACGGTGAGGCCGTCGGCGCTCTCGGTCACGGCCTTGACGGCGGCGCTGGTGATCACCTTGATGCCGCGCTTGCTGAGCACGCTCTTGAGGCGCTTGGCGATGTCCTTGTCGAACGGCGGGAGAATTTCCTTGCAGTACTCAATCACGGTCACTTCCACGCCGAAGCTCTGGAAGATGGCTGCGAACTCCATGCCAATCACTCCACCGCCCACGATGCACAGGCTCTTGGGCAGGGTGTCCATGGCCAGGATGTCGTCGCTGGTCATGCACAGGTCGGCCCCCGGGATGGGCAGTCCGCGCGGCGCGCTGCCGGTGGCGATGACGATGTTTTTGGCTTGGTGCCGCTCTCCGGCCACGGCGATGGTGTGGGCATCGACGAAGGCGGCCTCGCCCTCGATGACGGTGATGCCGGGCTGGCCCATGAGCATGGCCACACCGTCGCGCAGCTGGCTGACGACTTCGTTCTTGCGGGCGAAGGCGGTGGCGTAGTCCACGGTGATGTCGCCGGCGTTCACGCCCCACACGGCGGCTTCGCGCACGAGGTTGACCACCTCGGCGTTGCGGCACAGGGCCTTGGTGGGGATGCAGCCACGGTTGAGGCAGGTGCCTCCGAGCAGGTCGCGCTCAACGATGGCCACCTGGAGGCCTTTGGCGGCGGCCGACGCGGCCAGCTCGTAGCCACCGGGGCCGGCACCTATTATAATAAGGTCGTACATGTTGAATTCAGATTTATGAAAGAGAAACGGGCAAAGGCGCGGTGCACGGGGGGGTGTGCATGCGCGATTCCCGTTTCTCATTGGTTAGCGTTGCTTTACTTGACGAGTTCGCGGTAGGTGACAATCTGGTCGAGGGCGGCCTTGGTGTCGTCGAGCCGGCGCACGGGGGTGTTGTGCGGGGCGGTCTTCACCATGTCGGGCTGCTCTTTGGCCTCGCGGGCAATGGTGCGCATCACGTCGATGAAGGCATCGAGCGTCTCCTTGCTCTCGTTCTCGGTGGGCTCGATCATGAGCGCTTCGTGGAAGAGCAGGGGGAAATAGATGGTGGGCGCATGGAAGCCGTAGTCGAGCAGGCGCTTGGCCACGTCGAGGGTGGTGACGCCGGTGCTCTTGTCCTTGAGTCCGTCGAACACAAACTCGTGCTTGCACACCCCGGTGAGCGGCAGCTCGAAGCAGTCCTTGAGCGACTCCTTCACATAGTTGGCGTTGAGCGTGGCCAGGGGACCCACCTGCTTCACATTCTCGCGTCCGAGGGTGAGGATGTAGGTGTAGGCGCGCATCATGACGGCAAAGTTGCCGAGGAAACCGCTGATGTAGCCCAGCGCGTCGTCGCTCTCGCCGATGGTGTAGTAGTGTCCGTCCTCCTCGTCGTGGCGGATGACGCGCGGGTTGGGCAGGAACTGCTCCAGGCCTTCGCGCACACCCACGGGTCCGCTGCCGGGGCCTCCTCCGCCGTGAGGCGTGGAGAAGGTCTTGTGCAGGTTGATGTGCATGATGTCGAATCCCAGGTCGCCCGGGCGGCACACGCCGAGCATCGGGTTGAGGTTGGCGCCATCGTAGTACATCAAGCCGCCGGCTTCGTGCACCAGAGCGGCAATCTCGGCGATGTTGTGCTCGAAGATGCCCAGCGTGTTGGGGTTGGTCATCATCATGCCGGCGATGGAGTCGTCGAGCAGCGGGCGCAGGTCGTCGACGTCGACGGTGCCGTCGGGGCGGCTCTTGACCACCACCACGTCGAGGCCGCACACGGCGGCGCTGGCGGGGTTGGTGCCGTGGGCGCTGTCGGGCACGATGACCTTGGTGCGCTGCTCATCGTGGCGGCTCAGGTGGTAGCTGCGCATCACCATGAGTCCGGTGAGCTCGCCGTGGGCTCCGGCGAAGGGGTTGAGCGTGAACTCCTTCATGCCGGCCAGCTCGGCCAGGCTGTGCTGCAGGTTGTAGTACACCTCGAGCGCGCCTTGCACGGTGTCGGTGTCCTGGAGCGGGTGCAGCCCCACAAAGTCGCGGTGGGCGGCCATGTCCTCGTTGATTTTGGGGTTGTACTTCATGGTGCACGAGCCCAGCGGGTAGAAGCCGGTGTCGACACCGAAGTTGTTGTTGCTCATGTTGGTGTAGTGTCGCACCACAGTGAGTTCGTCGACCTCGGGCAGCTCGGGGGCCTGCTGGCGCGTCAGGTGGCTGGGGAGCGCGTCGAGCTGGTAGTCGCACAGTTCGTTGTTGGGAAGCGAGTAGCCCTGGCGGCCCTGCTTCGACAACTCGAAAATGAGTTTTCCGTAATAAGTGTTGTTCATCTGTTCTCCTCCTCGTGCTGGCTGGTTAATTGTTCAACTTGATCGATGAGTGCGTCGATTTCGGCCTTGCTGCGGCTCTCGGTGACGCAGAGCAGCAGTGTGTCGTCGGCAATCTTGAGTCCGGCCTGGATGCCCACGAAGCGGCACTGCGCCTGGAGGTCGTCGACGTCGAGCGTGGTGCGGATGGCGAACTCGTTGAGGAACGGCTGGCCGGGGAAGGCCATCTCGAATTTGCCGGTGGCGCACAGGCGCTCGGCCAGATAGTGCGCGCCGCTGTAGCCCAGCTGGTTCACCTCGCGGAGGCCTTTGCGTCCCATCAGCGACATATAGACGGTCACGTAGAGCGCCATGAGGCTCTCGTTGGAGCAGATGTTGCTGGTGGCCTTTTCGCGGCGGA
>CAMVDK010000159.1 GCA_947166165.1 uncultured Porphyromonadaceae bacterium | reverse complement strand
AGCGTTGATTGCCTGCCCTGATATCAATCGGCGACAGCCAGCATCAATTATTTCTCAACTTAGGTGGCTGCAATTTGCTCAATTGGGAAAGATGGAGTACTTTTGCACGGCCAAAAAGTATGTATTTGCATATTTTTGAATATCATAAGACTGCAACTGATGGATTTTCAGAGAGATATATACCTACGAGAGTATGACGGGTGGCGGCTGCTCGGCGTGCTGCGAACCGAAATGAGTGGAGCGTCACGCCTCACTGAGCAGGAGCAAAAGCCATTCGACAGTAATTCATCAAAACCACATCACCACGCAACATGTTTTCTTCAGTTCACATCGCGGGCATTCTGCTGACTGTGGGCCTGCTGCTCATGGTGAGCTGGTGGTCGGGCCGGCGCGTGAAGGACGCGCGGTCGTTCATCACTGGCGGCAGTTCGGGCACATGGCTCGTTGGCGGTGCACTGCTGGGGACGATGGCTGGCGGACAGTCGACCATTGGCACCGCACAGCTGGCGTTCTGCTATGGCCTGTCGGCGTGGTGGTTCACGCTGGGGGCGGCCATCGGCTCGCTGCTGCTGGGCTACGTCTATGCCGGTGGGTTGCGTGGCAGCGGTTGCAGCACGCTGCTGGAAGTGGTGCGCCGTGAATACGGCCGCAAGGCCGAGACCGTCGGCTCGCTGTTGTGCATGGTGGGCATTTTCATCAGCATCGTGTCGCAGGTGCTTTCGTCGGGGGCGATGCTCAGCAGTTTCTTTGGCATTCCGATGCTCTGGGCTTCGGTTGCGGGCGCCATTCTGATCATGCTGTTCGTCCTGTTCGGCGGCATCCGCAGCGCGGGGTTCAGTGGCATCATCAAACTGGTGTTGCTCTACTTCAGTTCGCTGGCAGCAGGAGCCATCGTCTGGCACATATCCGGCGGACTCGCGGGCTTGCGCGAAAGTGTAGACACCGTCTATCAGACGACAGCGTTGGGAGCGAGCAACGGATTGACCGATGCCGAGGCTATCCATCACCGCTACGGCAGTTTGGTGGCGAGAGGTGTGATGAAAGACTTGGGCGGCTGCCTGTCGCTCATTTTGGGCGTGGTGTCGACTCAGACCTATGCGCAATGCATATGGTCGGCATCGTCGACGGTCCATGCCCGCCGTGGGGCGCTGATTTGCGCCGTCTGCCTGCCCATCATCGGCGCGGCTTGCACCATGGTGGGCATTTACATGCGTGGCCACTATGTGACTGCTGAGGAATTATCGCAGATGCAGCAAGCCGGCCAGTCGTTGCCGCAAGGCATGGGAGTCATCGAGAATTCGGCACAAGCATTCCCGGCATTCATTCTGCGCCACCTGCCCGCGTGGCTGGGAGGCATCATGCTGGGCACACTGCTGATCAACATTCTGGGTTGCGGCAGCGGCCTTTCGCTGGGCGTGGCCACCATTCTGGTGCGCGACGTGTACAGCAACGTGAGCAGCCGGGCTTCGGGGCTGTCGCAGTTGCAGCAGATGCGGCTGTCGATTGCCGCTGTGCTCGCGGTGGCCGTAGGCGTGGCATTGCTGTGCAACAATAGTTTCATCAACGATTTGGGCTTTCTCTCGTTGGGGCTGAGGGCGGTGTCGATCTTGTTCCCGCTCAGTTTTGCGCTGTGGATGCCTGGCCGATTCGCGTCGCGGCGCATCCTGCTTGCAATGCCCATTGGCGTGGCCTGCATGCTGATGGCCAAATTGATGATGCTGCCCGGCGATGCTGTTTATTATGGTTTAGGCGTTGAACTGCTGGCCATCACCATCCCCTTCGGGCGACAGAAACGGGCGGCACTGTGACCTGGCATGAATGACCGCCGGTGTGGCCCGATGGTTGGTCCGGACTTTGACTGCTGGATGGAGTGTTATGGCTAGTGTTGCGCTTCGCACGAAGTTGCGCGGCTCCTCGGCAATGCCAAGAAAGTGGGCCAAGCAAAAAAACAAGTTTTTTGTTGGCCATTTTCTTGCCATTGCGCTCGGATTGCAGTAACTTTGCGGCACATTTGAAGCGTTGAATTCTTTTGACTTTGTAATTACCAATAAAAACCGAACTGTATGGAACCTTTGTTTGAAGAACTGCGTGCGAAGGCTGCTGGCTGCCGCCAGCGGATTGTGCTGCCCGAGAGCTGCGAACCGCGCACGATGCGCGCCGCCGACCGTCTGGTGGCCGACGGCGTGTGCGACATCATCCTGATTGGCGACCGCGGCGCGATTGCCGCCAAGGCCGCCGAGCTGGGCCTGACGCACCTGGACGGCTGCACGGTGGTGAATCCTGCCGACGCCGAGGCCATGGAGCCTTATGCGGAACTGCTGTATGAGCTCCGCAAGTCGAAGGGCATGACGCTCGACGAGGCCCGCAAGAAGGCTCAAGACCCGCTCTATCTGGGTTGCCTGCTCATCAAGCACGGCGACGCCGACGGTCAGGTGGCCGGTGCGGCCAACACCACGGGCAACGTGCTCCGCGCCGCTTTCCAGGTGCTGAAGACGGCCCCGGGCATCAAGGTGGTGAGCGGCGCCTTCATCATGATTCTGCCCGAGGGCGTGCCCTACGGCGAGCGTGGCATCATGGTCATGGCCGACTGCGCGGTGCTCCCCAACCCCAACGCCGAGGAGCTGGCCCAGATTGCCGTCTCGGCCGAGCGCACAGCGCGCGACCTGGCCGGCATCGACCCCAAGGTGGCCATGCTGAGCTTCTCGACCAAGGGCAGCGCGCGGCATGAGAACGTCGACAAGGTGGTGGAGGCCACACGGCTGGCCCGCGAGATGAACCCGGACATGAAAATCGACGGCGAGCTGCAAGCCGACGCGGCCCTGGTGCCGAGCGTGGGGGCGAGCAAGGCCCCGGGCAGCGAGATTGCCGGACATGCCAACGTGCTGGTGTTCCCCGACCTGGGTGTGGGCAACATCGCCTACAAGCTGGTGCAGCGCCTGGGCGGTGCCACTGCCGTGGGACCGGTGCTGCAAGGACTGGCCGCTCCGGTCAACGACCTGTCGCGCGGATGCAACGAAGAGGACATCTACAAGACGGTGATCCTGACCTGCAACCAGGCCATCGCCGGGCAGCGGCATTGACTTTTGTGATTTTAGACAAAAGAACAAAAGCCTCCGACTCGAGTGGACATAAAGACATAAGGCATTTTTTATCCATTTTATGACATCATTGCTTTTGCCCTTGTTAAAGTCTTATGTACTTATATCATAAAAACCTTATGTTCTTATAGTCTAAAATCCACAAGCAGCGTACTGAAATATTGATAAAATTTTAATATAAATATGAATATTCTTGTTTTGAATTGCGGGAGCAGTTCCGCCAAGTATAAACTGATTGAGGCGAAGAGCGGCAGCACGCTTGCCGAGGGCGGCGTGGAGAAAATCGGTCTGCCCGATGCCTTCATCAAGGCCAAGAACCCCGACGGCACCAAGCGGCAGGTGGCACTCGACATTGCCGACCACATGGGGGCCATCAAGGCCATCCTCGACACGCTCACCGACCCCGAAACGGGCTGCATAGCGAGCATGGACGAAATCGACGCCGTGGGCCACCGCGTGGTGCACGGCGGCGAGCGGTTCGGGCAAAGCGTGCTGGTGACCGACGAGGTGAAGCGCGGCATTCGCGAGTGCTACGCCATTGCGCCGCTCCACAACCCGGTGAACATGATGGGCATCGAGGCCATTGAGCGCGTGCTGCCAAAGGTGCCGCAAGTGGCGGTGTTCGACACGGCTTTCCATCAGACCATGCCCGACAGCGCCTACATGTATCCCCTGCCGATGAAGTATTACACCGACGACCACGTGCGCCGCTACGGCTTCCACGGCACCAGTCACCGCTACGTGTCGCGGCGCGTGTGCGAACTGCTGGGCGTGGACCGCACGAAGGCCAAAATCGTGAGTTGCCACATCGGCAACGGCGCGAGCATCGCGGCCGTGATGGGTGGCAAGAGCATCGACACCACCATGGGCCTCACTCCCGAGGAGGGGCTGATGATGGGCACCCGCGCCGGCGATGTGGACCCGTGCGCCATCCTCTTCCTCATGGAGCGCCACGGATTGAGCGTGCAACAGATGAACGATGTGGTGAACAAGCAGAGCGGACTGCTGGGCATCACCGGCGTGTCGAGCGACATGCGCGAGGTGGTGGCGGCCTACAAGGCTGGCAACGACCGAGCACGGCTGGCACTGCAGATGTATGTGCACCGCATCGTGAAGAGCGTAGGAGCGTTTGCCGCCGAGATGAACGGCGTGGACATCATCGTGTTCACAGGCGGTGTGGGCGAAAACCAGACCAACACCCGTCAGGCCGTGTGCCGCCACCTGGAGTTCATGGGCGTGCGCTTCGACGCCGAGGCCAACGAGCAGATGGTGCAGGGCCGCGAAGGTGTGATCAGCGCTCCCGACAGCAGCGTGAAGGTGGTGGTGGTGCCCACCGACGAGGAGCTGATGATTGCCCGCGACACCGAGGCCCTGGTCTTGGGACGTGAAATTGTCGACTGACCCGCAAGGCGGAGTGACATCACCTGCCGCATCAACCGAAATCGAAGAGCCGCGACGCGCATCCTCATTGCGCATCGCGGCTCTTCGACTTGAAGCCTCGGAGCGACGGGTCACCCGCAGCGCGAGGTACCGCAGTTGGTGCAGATGAGGCACCCTTCCTGGTACACGAGGCTCTCCTGGCCGCAGTTGGGGCAGGTCTGGCCGTTGGCCTTAGTGCCGTTGGGCAGATACTTTTTCAAGGCGCGCTCCACACCCATCTTCCAGGTGTTGATCGACTGGTTGTCGAGCTCAAGGCTGCTGACGAGCTTGAGCACCTGCTCGATGGGCATGCCATAGCGCAGCACGCCGCTGATGAGCTTGGCGTAGTTCCAGAACTCGGGGTTGAACTTCTCGCTCAGCCCTTCGATGGTGGTCTTGAAACCGCGCTTGTTGATGAACTGGAAGTCGTAGCGCTTCGAGCCGTCGTCGCCCACGGCCTTGATGATTTTGCCCTTGGTGACCGACTTGGGGCAGAAGATGCCCTCCTCGTCGTCGGCGATACCGGTGAAAATCTCGTAGGGCCGGCCCTCAATCAAGCCGATGAAGGCAATCCACTTCTCCTTGTTGTTCTGGAAGCGCACCACGTCGGCTTCGAGTTCCACGGGGCGCTTGAGGATGTGCTCCTCGTCGGCGATGTAGTGGGCGGTTTTCTTTTTTTGCTTTTCCTTGTCCTCCTTGGTGAGCTGTACGAGCACGCCCGAGCGCGAGCCGTCGCGGTACACGGTGCAGCCCTTGCAGCCGCATTGCCAGGCCTCGAGATAGACCTTGGCCACCATGTCCTCGGTGATGTCGTTAGGCAGGTTGACGGTCACGCTGATGCTGTGGTCCACCCACTTCTGCACGGCTCCCTGCATGCGCACCTTGGCCACCCAGTCGATGTCGTTGCTGGTGGCATGGTAGTAGGGCGAGCGGGCCACCAGGTCGTTGATTTGCTCCTGGCTGTAGTCGTTGCGCACCTCGATGCCGTTCACCTGCATCCAGGTGATGAACTTGGGGTGGTAGACAATGAATTCCTCAAACGAGTCGCCGTTCTCGTCCACATAGTCGATGTGCACGTCCTTGTCGCTGGGGTTCACCTTGCGACGGCGCTTGTACACGGGCAGGAACACCGGCTCGATGCCGGAGGTGGTCTGCGTCATGAGGCTCGTGGTGCCCGTGGGGGCGATGGTCAGGCAGGCTATGTTGCGGCGGCCGTGCCGGCACATCTGCTCGTAGAGCTCGGGGTCGGCCTCGCGGATGCGGGCGACGAACGGATTGCCGGCCTCGCGCTGGGCGTCGTATAGCTCGAAGGCCCCGCGTTCCTGTGCCATGACCACGCTTGAGCGGTAGGCCGCCAGCGTCAGCGCGCGGTGCACGCTCACCGAGAACGCCGTGGCCTCGTCGGTGCCGTAGCGCAGACCCATGGCGGCAATCATGTCGCCCTCAGCAGTCGTGCCCACACCGGTGCGGCGGCCTTTGAGCGTCTTAGAGCGGATTTTCTCCCACAGGTTCAGCTCCGTGGTCTTGACCTCGGCGGTCTCGGGGTCGGACTTGATTTTGGCGATGATTTTCTCAATCTTCTCCATCTCCAGGTCGATGATGTCGTCCATGATGCGCTGCGCGCAGGCGATGTGCTCGGCAAAGAGGTCGAAATCGAAGCGTGCCTCGGGCGTGAACGGGTTCACCACATAGCTGTAGAGGTTCACGGCCACCAGCCGGCAGCTGTCGTAGGGGCACAGCGGAATCTCGCCGCAGGGGTTCGTCGAGATGGTGCGGAACCCGAGGTCGGCATAGCAGTCGGGCAGCGACTCGCGCGTGATGGTGTCCCAGAACAGCACGCCCGGCTCGGCGCTTTTCCACGCGTTGTGAATGATTTTCGCCCAGAGTTTCGAAGCGTCGATCTCCTTTTTATATAAAGGCTCCTCGGCATCGATGGGATATTGCTGCACGTAGGGCTTGCCATCGACTGCCGCCTGCATGAAAGCGTCGTCGATGCGCACGCTCACGTTGGCCCCGGTCACCTTGCCCTCGGTGAGCTTGGCGTCGATAAACGACTCGGCGTCGGGGTGCTTGATGCTCACCGTGAGCATCAGTGCACCGCGCCGGCCGTCCTGCGCCACCTCGCGCGTCGAGTTGCTGTAGCGCTCCATGAAGGGCACCAGTCCGGTGCTCGTGAGGGCGGAGTTCTTCACCGGCGACCCTTTGGGCCGGATGTGCGACAGGTCGTGCCCCACTCCACCACGACGCTTCATGAGCTGCACCTGCTCCTCGTCGATTTTGATGATGCCGCCATAGGAGTCCGGCTCGCCGTCGAGGCCGATCACGAAGCAGTTGCTCAGCGACCCGATCTGGAAGTCGTTGCCGATGCCCGCCATGGGGCTGCCCTGCGGCACGATGTAGCGGAAATGACGGATGAGCTCAAACACACGCTCCTCGCTCATCGGGTTGGGATACTTGCGCTCGATGCGAGCCACCTCCCGCGCGATGCGGCGGTGCATGTCGTCGGGCGTCAACTCATAGATGTTGCCAAACGAGTCCTTGAGCGCGTATTTGCTCGCCCACACGCGGGCAGCAAGCTCGTCGCCCTCGAAATATTTCAGCGAGGCCTCGTAGGCATCCTGATAGGTGTAAGTCTGATTCTTGTCCACTTTTCTTGGCACAATAATGAAACTTGTTTGTAATACTTGATTGATTGCGACTGCAAAGTTAGTAAAACAAATCGAAAGAAAAAAACTTTTGCAAAAAAATAAAGTTTCCAATTATAAAGCAACAAATCGCTGAAGCTCAACCAACTGTACAAACAACCAACAACAAAAAATTTTC
>CAMVDK010000158.1 GCA_947166165.1 uncultured Porphyromonadaceae bacterium | reverse complement strand
CCTGCTGGGCATGAACATCGACCCCGCCACCCGCACCATCGACGCCTGGCAGTGCGAGTGAGGAGATGGAAGCCATTCCGAATCCACCCGAGTCGCTTTCCCCATATGCGGTAAGCGCCTCGGGTGGACTTTTCACGGCTGTCAAGTGCACGAAGCACCGTTTGAGCAACACAATCGGCAACCGCCAGTCGCGCCAGGTCATATTTCATTATGATAGAATTTTTCGCCTTTCGGCAAAAAAATGCTGAAAAAATTTGGTCAATTCGAAAAAAAGTTGAAAATTTGCATTTGTAAACCGCAGGAGCGTTGTGATTCTTGGGGTTTACTATTGCATATAATTGTTGCAATTAGCTGAAATTGAGATTGATAGATTTCTATAAACATTCACTAAAAACCAAGTGCGTATGAAAAGACAATGTGTATTGTTGGCTGCGCTGGCAATCGCCTGTGGCGTCCCGGTGAGCATGACCTCTGGTCAGAGCCCTACGGGCTTCACAGCCGTGGCGCAGAGCAACAAAGTGACTGGTGTCGTGCGCGACGCCAATGGTGAACCATTGATTGGCGCTACCGTGATGGTGAAAGGCACCAATCGTGGCACGGCCACCGACATCGATGGCAAGTACAGCATCAACGCGGCCCCTGGCAGCACGCTGGTGATCACCTACATTGGCGCCAAGCCGATGGAGGTGAGAGTGAGCGGCAACGCGATGGACGTGACGCTGAACGACGACTCCAACATGCTCGGCGATGTGGTTGTGACCGCTCTCGGCATCAAGAAAGATCGAAAGTCGCTCGGCTATGCCGTCGACGACCTGAAGGCCGATGAACTGATGCGCAACAAGAACACCAACGCCATCAACTCGCTGGCGGGCAAGATTGCCGGTGTCAACATCACCCAATCGAGTGGTGCTGCCGGTTCGGGTGCCCAAATCATCCTGCGTGGTGGCACGTCGCTTGCCGAGGGGCGCGACAACCAGCCGCTGTTTGTGGTGGATGGTGTGATCTACGACAACTCGACCAGTGTGGTGGGTAACTCGGCATTCGATGGAATGACGAATAACGCCACCACAGCCTCTAACCGTGTGATGGACATCAACCCCGAGGATATCGAGAGCATGAGTGTGCTGAAAGGCCCTGCTGCCGCTGCACTCTATGGCTCGCGCGCATCGGCCGGTGTGGTGATCATCACCACCAAGAGCGGCAAGGCCGGCCGCACCGAGGTGAACTTTGGCACATCGATCACCACATCGTGGGCACACAAGCTGCCTAAGGTGCAGACCCAGTACCGTCACGGCTACCTCGAGGACCAGTACACCGACAAGAAGTACACGGGCTACCGGTATAACGACTTTGCCTACACTGCCTGGGGAACCGAGATTGGCAGCGATGCCACCTACGACAACATTGGCAACTTCTTCCAGAACGGTACCATCTGGGACACCAACTTGAGCGTGAGCGGCGGTAACGATACCAGCAAGTTCTTCTTGAGCGGCTCGTACTATGATCAGGGCGGTATCGTGCCCACCACGGGCTATAAGAAAACCACAGTCCGTTTCAACGGCGAGCATAAGTACAAGCTGTTCACCTTCGGTGCCAATGCAGCCTATACCCAGGCTCGCACTAAAAAGACGCTGACTGGTGCCGCACTCTACGGCGGCGGAGGTACAGGTGCTCTTTATTCGGTGTACAACTGGGCTCCCGACCAGGATATGCGCCACTACCTGAACGATGACGGCACACGCTACCGCATGTTCGACACCCGTCTCGACCCCGATGATGAGCGCGCCAATCCCTACTGGCTGCTCAACAAGAACTCGATGAAGGACAACACCGAGCGCTTTACCGGCAACTTCAATGTGAAAGCCGACCTCACCGACTGGTGGTGGGTGAGCTTCCGCATGGGTGTGGACTCGTACACGACACAGAACCAAAACACCATTGCTCCCGATGGAACCACTAAGAAAGATTGGCTGAACGGTATGTACAGCGAGAATGAGCTGCGCTTCCGTTATCTGTCGACCAACTTGATGACCAACTTCAACAAGCAGTTTGGCGACTTCAACTTTAACCTGATGCTGGGTACGGCCACCGACAATACCCGCACATGGACCAACTACCGCCGTGCTTGGAATTTCATCATCCCTGAGAAGTACATGTTCGACAACGCTGGCGATAACAACCGCAAATTCCAAAGCCATCAGATGCGTAAGCGCGTGGTGGGTGTTTACGGTGAATTCCGTGTCGACTGGCGCAATGCCATCTTCTTCACTGTCACTGGTCGCAACGACTGGGATTCGTCGCTGCCAAAAGACAACTGGAGCTATTTCTACCCCAGCGTGAGCGGAGCAATCGCGTTCACCGAGCTGATGCGCGACAACCTGCCGGAGTGGCTGAGCTTTGGCAAGGTGCGTGCCAGCTGGGCTAAGGTGGGTAAAGGCACCAACTCCTATGCCACCACCACCAACCTCTGGCCGGTGGGCGAATTCATTGGCGGCCTCACTGGTAGCGGTAACTCGTGGGAGCAGGGCAACTCCTATCTGCGTCCTGAGATGACGCGCTCCACCGAGGTCGGTCTCGAGCTTCGTTTCCTCCAGAACCGACTGAAATTCGACATGGCCTACTACCACAACAAGACCACCGACCAGATCATCATCCCGCGCGTGGCACAGTCCACCGGTTACATTCTCAAGGCTGTGAACGCCGGTACGGTGACCAACAAGGGACTTGAGTTCTCGATTGGCGGCACGCCCATCCAGCGCGACAACTTCACTTGGGAAATCAACTTGAACGCCGCCGGCAACCGTGGTCGTGTGACCGACCTGCCCGATGGCATCGACTTCCTCTACCTCACCGATGTGCAATACGGCAGCGCCAAGGCCGCTTCGGTCAACAATGGCACTTTCATGGCCATTATCGGCGACCGCTGGCTGCGTGTCAACAACCCTGACAGCCAGTACAACGGCTGGCTCATCCTCGACAGCAACGGCATGCCGCAAAAAGACGGCAGCAAGGCCAACTTCGAGGTCGGCAACCGCGAGCCCAAGTTCACTGGCGGTCTCAACAACACGCTCACCTGGCGCAACTGGACCTTCAACATGTTGTGGGAATTCCGTGTGGGTGGCGACGTGTTCAACGGAACGAAATACACGATGAGCAGTTCGGGTGTGAGCGAGTGGTCGCTCAACCGCAACCAGCCTCTCACTATCGAGGGCGTGCGCTCCACCGGCACAGACGAGAATGGCAAGCCCATCTATGCTCCTGTCGAGAACAACACCTTCGAGCCCGGCAAGTCCTATGTCATCAGCGGCACAGAAATCAGCGGTGAGAATGTGATCAAGAACTACTACACCGGCTACTACAACTACGAGACGGCCAACTGGATCACCAAGGTCAACAGCCTGCGTCTGCGCACCATCTCGCTGAGCTACGCGCTGCCCAAATCGCTGCTCGAGCGCACCCGCTTCATCAAGGCTGCATCGCTCACAGCGACTGCCAACAACCTGCTGCTGTTCACCAATTATGACGGTGATCCCGAGGTGGCTGCCAGCGGCTCGGGTGTGGGCGGCTCCAGTTCGGTGGGTATCGACTATTGCGGCGTGCCTGCCACGGCCAGCTTCACCTTTGGCGTGAACTTGACTTTCTAATCAATGAATAATCACTCTATTAATAATTTCAAGAAGATGAAAGTTTTCAATAAAACGATATTGGGCGTTGCTGCACTGGGCATGATTTCGCTCACATCCTGCAACGACTGGCTGGATGTGAACGAGAACCCCAATTCGCCCACCAACACCCAGACCGAATACCAGACGCGTCTGCCCTGGTGCGAGTTCTACCTGAACAGTGCCTATCAGTTTGCCAGCAGCCGTTCAATCTATGCCTGCGGATGGCTCACTCAAACCAGCCGCGTTAACCGCGACGGCTGCTCGGCACAATGGGAACCCACCTCTTCGCTCACCACAACGGCCTACCAGTGGTTCTTTGTGGGAAGCGCGGCCAACTATCCCGACCTCTACAAGCAGGCCGAGGCTGCCGGTGCCTATCACTACATGGCTGCTGAGAAGTTCATGCACGCCTATGGCTACATGCTCATGACTGACCTGCACGGCGAGATGCCCTACACCGAGGCTCTCGGTGCCGTCGACCGTCCGTCGCCCGCCTACGACACGGGCAAGACCATTTTCATGGGATGCCTCAACGAAATCGACGAAGCCATCGAGCTGTTCAAAAAGACGCAAGAAGAAGGCGCAAAGCCCCTCTCGGCTGGCGACAGCTGGGCTAACGGCGACGTGAACCGATGGATCAAGATGTGCTATCTGATGAAGGCTCGCTGGATGAACCACTTGAACAAGAAAGCCAAGGGAAGCTGGAAGGAAGGCAAGTATGACGAAGCCGAAATTCTGGCATGCCTCGACAAGGCTTTGCAGAGCAATGCCGACAACGTGTGGGTCAACCACAACGACAACGGCGGAGCCACCCACGATGTGCTGGGCTGGGACGAGCCGGTCGACTACGCCCCGCTGTTCTCGGTGCAGGGCATGAACAACACCATCCGCGCCACCAAGCAGATGGTCGACAACCTGGAGAACTTTGCCGGCTACGGTGTCGAAGACCCCCGCGCCGACAAGCTGCTGCCCTGGTGCCGCTCGCGCAAGAGCGACGACAGTCCCGCCGAGCTCACCTGGAGCGAAGACGGCAAGTGGCGCCGCTCGCTGGGTGTGGACATGCACACCACCGTGCGCACCACCGGCGCCCCCTACGCCATGAGCTGGGACAACGACAACAACCGGTGGTACTGCAACACCACCAACGCCGAGCGCCAGAACGACACCGTCTATGTGGTGTGGAAGAGCGGTGCTAAGGGCTACTATGGCACCGTTGACCTGCTTAACCGCTGGAATAAAGCCAACGACAACTCGGCCACCACGGCCATGTTCTACAACCGTCCGTCGAGCCCTGGCTACATTGCCATGTTCCACGAGGCTTGCTTCATCCGTGCCGAGGTGCTCTTCAACCAAGGCAAGAAGGCTGAAGCTTACGAATGGTACAAGAAGGGCGTGCAGGCCAGCATCGAGGCCATGAACAGCAAGTGCAACACCTGGTGCGCCGAGGATGCCAGCCTGGCCGACTGTCCGGCTTTCGCCCCGATGGACCAAGCTGAAATCGACAACTTCTTGAACAACGGCATCGGCACCGCCGGCGACCTCACACTGGGTAAAATCATGACGCAGAAGCAAATCGCCATGTTCTACAGCGGTGAGATTTGGAACGACATGCGCCGTTACGACTACGACAGCAACATCTTCCTCAACTGGGAGATTCCTGCCGAGTACTACATCAACGCTGCTTCGCTGCGCGCTATTCCGCAAGGCAAGATGTGGCGTCGCTGGGCTCAGTGCTCTCACGAGCAGAACTACAACGTCACCCAGCTGCAGGCCATCGGCGCGCAGGTTCCCGGCGCTGTGATGCAAGACGGCGACGGCAACTCCGTCACCTGGTTCAAGCACGATGCTGTGTGGTCGATTCCCGTGTGGTGGGACAGCGACCAGCCGTGATGACGACATTGTGATGGTTGTGGTGCCGCCAACCGGCACCACACCTTTCACCCATATGAAAAACGGGCGACAGCCCTGCCGCAAAGCAGGATTGTCGCCCGTTTTTTATGCTCGCGACTGACGAAGGGGCTTCAGGGCTGGCTGTTGAGGTATTCGACCAGCGCGGCCACGGCGCGGCCACGGTGGCTGATGGCGTTTTTCTCGTGCGCGTCCATCTGGGCGAAGGTGCGTCCGTCGCCCTCGGCGGGCTGGAAGATGCTGTCGTAGCCGAAGCCGCCGGTGCCGTGCCGCTCAGTGAGGATGCGGCCTTCCACGCGGCCCTCGAAGCGGTGCAGCACACCGGCCTGCAGCAGCGCGATGGCGGTGCGGAAGCGGGCGGTGCGGCGCTCGAGGGGCACGTCGGCCATGAGGCGCAGCACCTTGTCGATGTTGCGCTCGCTGTCGTGGGCCACGCCGCCGTAGCGCGCCGAGTGCACGCCCGGCTCGCCGCCCAAGGCGTCGATTTCGAGGCCGGTGTCGTCGCTGAAGCAGTCGAGGCCGTAGTGCTCCTGCACGTAGCGCGCCTTCATCTCGGCGTTGCCCTCGATGGTGGGGGCCGTTTCGGGGATGTCGACATCGCAACCTATGTCGGCCAGGCCGAGGATTTCGTAACCGTCGCCCAGCATCTCGCGGATTTCCTCCAGTTTGTGGGCGTTGTTGGTGGCAATGACCAGTTTCTTCATCGTATGGGGGCGGCTTAGAGGACAATGTTCACGAGCTTGTTGGGCACCACAATCACCTTCTTGGGCGTGGCGCCTTCGAGCCACTTCTGTGCGCCTTCGTGGGTCAGCGCGAGGCGCTCCACCTCGGCAGCGTCGGTGCCGGCGGGCACGTCGAGGTTGAAGCGCGGGCGGCCCTTGATCATCACGGCGTAGCGCGTGGTGGACTCTTTGAGGTATTCCTCGTTCCACGCGGGCCACTCGGCGTCGCACACGGTGGTGTCGTGGCCCAGGGCGTGCCACAGCTCCTCGGCGATGTGGGGCGCGAAGGGAGCCAGCAGCACCACCAGCGGCTCGAGCACCTGGCGGGCGGAGGTCTTGGCGGCGGTGAGCTCGTTGACGCAGATCATGAACGCCGCCACACTGGTGTTGTAGGAGAAGGTCTCGATGTCGCCGGTCACCTTCTTGATGAGCTTGTGGATCGACTTCAGCTCGTCGGCCGAAGGCTTGCCGTCGGTCACGCGCAGGCCGTCGCCCTTGTAGAAGAGCGCCCAGGTGCGCTTCAGGAAGCGGTTCACGCCGTCGATGCCGTTGGTGTCCCAGGGCTTGCTGGCCTCCACGGGGCCAAGAAACATCTCGTAGAGGCGGAGCGTGTCGGCTCCGTAGCGCTCGACCACCATGTCGGGGTTGACGACGTTGAACATCGACTTCGACATCTTCTCGATGGCCCAGCCGCAGATGTACTTGCCGTTCTCGAGGATGAACTCGGCGTCCTTGAATTCGGGCCGCCACTGGCGGAAGGCCTCGATGTCGAGGGCGTCGTTGCTCACGATGTTCACGTCCACGTGGATGGGGGTCACGTCGTAGTCCTTCTTCAGGTTGAGCGACACGAACTTATTGGTGTCCTTGATGCGGTACACAAAGTTGCTGCGGCCCTGGATCATGCCCTGGTTGACGAGCTTCTTGAAGGGCTCGGCCTCGCAGACGTAGCCATAGTCGTAGAGGAACTTGTTCCAGAACCGGCTGTAGATGAGGTGTCCGGTGGCATGCTCGGTGCCGCCCACGTAGAGGTCCACCTGTCGCCAGTACTCG
>CAMVDK010000157.1 GCA_947166165.1 uncultured Porphyromonadaceae bacterium | reverse complement strand
AGTTGGGACTAGTACTCTTAAAAGCGATGGCGGGAACTATCTTGCGGATTTAAGGATTATGATGCTTACGCCCTTCTGGCTGAGGCGGGTTTCAGTTCACCTGGACGGCGATGCCGGTGGCATCGTGGATGCGCTGCCCTATGGCGCGAAGCTCGTCGATGGGCACCTGCTGCAAATGCTCGGCGGGTGTGGTGCGGTCGATGCTGTAGAGCATCACCTCGCGCGGGCCTATCTCGCGGTAGGCGGCAATGAGGGCCTCGACCTCGGCGTCGGTGGTGTTGTCGATGTGGCGGCCTTCGTAGTCGCCGCGCAGCATCATGGTCTGCACGATGCACTGCCCGGCATACGCCTTGAGGTCGGCAATCACGCCCTCTGGAATCACGTTGGGCGACGTGGGCCGGTTGAGCGCGCGCATGGTGGCGGCGATGGCCGAGTCGAGCTTGAGGATGTTGTTGTCCACAGTGCGCAGCGCCTCGGCCACTGCGGGCTTGCCGGCCATGGTGGCATTGCTCAGCACGCTCACCTTGGCCTGCGGGAAGTAGCGGTCGCGCAGCAGCAGCACGTCGTGCACCACCTCCTTGAAGTGCGGGTGCAGCGTGGGCTCGCCGTTGCCCGAGAAGGTGATCACGTCGAGGCCGCTGCCCTCGGCCTGCATCTGCTCGAGTTTGCGCTTTAGCTGACGCTTCACGCTCTCGCGGCTGGGGATGCCGTCGTGGCCCGGGCCCTGGGCGTTGAAGCCCGCCTCGCAATAGAGGCAGTCGAACGAACAAACTTTGCCATCGTTGGGCATCAAGTTGATGCCCAGCGAGATGCCCAGCCGGCGGCTGTGGATGGGGCCAAACACGGTGCTATGGAATAATACGGTCTGCATGTTGATGTTGGATATAAATAAATATGATTGTTATTGTTGTTGTCGGTTGTCGAGCAGTCTGTTGTATAGTAGCAGATGCTGCTGCGCCACGATGGCCTGGTCGAAGTGGGTGGCCACCCAGTGGTGCTGCGCCTGCCGGCTGCGCTCGGTGTCGACGGCCCATGCCAGCGCCCTGGCGAGCGACTCGGGCTGCAGGTCGGGTGCGATGTAGCCGTTCTTCAGGTGGCTCACGATGTCGGTCTGCCCTCCCTGGCCGGTGGTGACGGCCACGCAGCCGCAGGCCATGCCTTCGACGAGCGTGTAGCCGAACGACTCGCGAGTCGACGCCGACACCACGATGTGGGCATGGCGGTAGACGCGCTGCAGGTCGTCGACGTAGCCCAGATAGGTGTGCGGCACAGCCAGGCGCTCCAGCCAGCTGCGGTCGCGCAGGCCGCCGTAGAGCACCAGGTGAAGCCGGCGAGCCACGTCGGGCCGCTCTTCGGCCAGCCACTGCAACGCGGCAGCGAGACGGTCAAGGCCCTTGATGGGGTCGTCGAGACGGGCGGCGCCCATCACCACCACCTTGCTGCCCGGGGCCACGTGCCACGGGTCGCCCTCGGACGCTGCGGGGTTGAAGGCGCTGGCGTCGATGGCATTCGGAATCACGTCGATGGCGGCATCGTGCATGAGCGAGCTCTCCACGCACATCTGCCGCAACCAGTGGCTCACGGCCACGAAGTGAACAGCCCCTTGGGCATACAGCCGCTGCTTGCGCAGCCAGGTGTCGCGGGCCAGCGTGCTGCCCTCGGGCAGCAGCGGGCAGCGGCGGCAGTCGGCCTGCCATTGCGTGCACTCGCCACTGTGGTGGCACACACCGGTGCAATTCCACATGTCGTGCATCACCCACACCACCGGCTTGCCCAGCTGCGCCAGGTGCTCCACGCCGGCGAGCGAGAGCATGGCCTGGTTCACCCATCCGAGCACCACGACGTCGGCCTGCCGTACCCAGGGGTGGCGGGCCAGGTCGAGGCCCTGCGTGGCGGTGTCGATGGCGAAGAGCGTGTCGCGCCGGCGACCGTTGCGCCAGTAGATGGCCAGCCGCTCGGCCAGCCATCGCGCGCGCGCCACCACGGCCGCCCCGGCCACTTGCACATGGCCGGCGCCCGTGCGGCGGTCCACCACGAGCATACGGGCGTCCACGCCCTGCTGCCGCAGCGCGCCACACAGCCGCGACGACGCAATGGCGGCTCCGCCTAGCGCGTCGCTACGATTGATGATTACCACTCTCATCGCAATCGAAGAATCATGACTCCGCCGCAAAGTTACTGCAAAACTGCGAATCTGCGGTCATAAAGTGGAATTAATTTCATTCTCCAGTGCGCAAGCAGCTGCGTGGACACGGCTTGTGAGGGGCGGCTGGAGACCTCGCGCAGGGGCGACATGGAGTGGAAATTGCGTGACCAGCTAATTTTTTTTGGCAAATTGCTATGCCATGAGCAAAAAATGCACTAATTTTGCGCAACAAACCATTAACAGAACCAACCCTAAGGGTGGTAGTCACATTACGAGAACCTACCCACAGCAGTGCTAAGTCGCTGTGAGTGAAAACGAAGAGATATGAACGCAAAAATTTCGCACCCCTGCGAAGTGAACGTGAGTTCTGAGACGGGTCGGCTTCGCGCCGTTCTGTTGCACCGTCCCGGCGTGGAGATTGAGCGCATGACGCCGCTTAATGCCGCTCACGCCCTTTACAGCGACATTCTGAGCAAGGTGAATGCCGACATCGAGTACAAGCGCTTCAGCAGTGTGCTCGAGCGTTGGACCCAGGTTTACTACGTTGAAGACATCTTGGAGCAGCTGCTGCTCGACCCCGCCGAGCGCCGCAGTCTGGCCACGCCGCAGGTGGAGCAGTGGGCCGTGGATGCCGCCACCCGGGCCGGGCAGAGCGGCGACGAGGCCGTGGCGGCACAGCTGGCGAGCATCCTGATTGAGGGCTACGAGGACCCGCAGTGGGACCGCGTGAGCGACCGGCGCTACCTGCTCGAGCCGCTCTACAACCTGTTCTTCACCCGCGACGCATCGTCGACCGTTTACAACCGCGTGCTCATCAACTCGATGAGCTTCGAGGTGCGCGAGCGCGAGACGCTCATCTACGAGGCCATCTTCCGCCACTACTTCAAGGTGGACATGCTCAACACGCTGGCCTGGAACGCCGACGCGCGCACCGAGGGCGGCGACGTGCAGATTGCCGGCCCCGACCTGCTGTGCATAGGCCAGGGCATACGCACCAACGCCAAGGGCATCGACTATCTGGCGCAGACCTTTGCCGCCGAGCGCGAGCACTTCAACATCCTGGTGCAGGAGCTGCCCCACGAGCCGGAGTCGTTCATCCACCTCGACATGGTGTTCACCTTCCTGAGCCAGCACCAGTGCATGGCCTTCGAGCCGATGCTCAAGAAGCAGGGACTCTTTGCCAGCAAGCCCACCACGCTCATCAGCATCGACCACGGCAAGGTGACCTACCGCGAGGTGCCCAACATGGTCGACGGCCTGCGCAGCCTGGGCTGGGACATCAGCCCGGTGATTTGCGGCGGCGACGACCCGTGGATGCAGCTGCGCGAGCAGTGGCACAGCGGCGCCAACTTCTTCGCCCTGGGCGAGGGCAAGGTGCTGGGCTACCGGCGCAACGTGCACACCATCGAGGCCCTCGACCGCGCCGGATTCAGTGTGCTCAACGCCGACGACATCATCTCTGGTCGGCTCAACATGGAAGACTACGACCAGTTTGTGGTCTCGTTCCCGGCCAGCGAGCTGCCCCGCGCGGGCGGCGGCGCGCGGTGCATGACCATGCCCCTGCTGCGCGACTGAACTCCAGCGTCCACACATCACTGAATAACAACAACCAGCCCCGAGCTCACATTGCTTCGAGGCTGGTTGCTGTTATTCCGGTCAGCGGGGTGGGCTCGTCACGGCATGAACTGCATCGTCACCTGGTTGTCACCTACGGTGAGCGTGACCGGACAGCCCTCGATGAGCGGGTAGTTCCACGACTCGTCGTGACTGGCGGGGAAGTCGTAGCAGATGGGGATGCCGTAGCCCTGCAGATACTCGTCGAGCAGCGTGGCCATGTCGGGGTAGCCGTAGCCCGGCTTGTAGTCGGTGAAGCGCCCCACCACGATGCCCTTCACGCGGCCGATGACTCCCTTGAGCTTGAGCTGGAACAGCATGCTCATCACACGCGGCATCGACTCGCCCACGTCTTCGAAAAAGAGGATGATGTCGTGGTCGGCCACATAGTCGCGGTCGAGAAAGTCGTAGGCTTTGCTGCCGGCCAGGTTGCTGAACACGGCCATGTTGCCCCCCACAAGCAGCCCCGAGGCCGTGCCCTGGTGGTTGAGCGGGTGAGCAGGCACGGTGTAGGTGGGCCGTTTGCCCATGAGCACGTCGCGCAGCATGACGTTGACGGGGTCGTCGGCACCGCGCTCCTGCAAGGCCCCGCACATGTTGGCATGCAGGCTCATGTTGCCGGCGCACACCTGCGCGCTGTGCAGGCTGGTGATGTCGCTGTAGCCCACAATCCACTTGGGATAGCGGCTGAAAACTCCGGGGTCGACGGCGTTGAGCAGCAGCGACGAGCCGTAGCCGCCACGCGTGCACACAATGGCCTTCACGCTCGGGTCGCGAAGCGCCTCCATCAGGTCGGCCACACGCTCGCCCACCGTGCCGGCATACATGCCGTGGTTGCTGTAGGCGTGCTTGCCTATCACCGCGTGGAAGCCCCACTGTTCGAGCACACGCGCCCCGGCTTCGGCCACGCCTACTTTGGGCGTGCTGCCCGGCGAGATGATGGCAATGGTGTCGCCCGGCTGCAGGGCGGCGGGAGCCACAGGATTGAGGGCGGCGTGCGCCCAAGCGGCCATCATCGCGGCCGCTGCAAGAAGAAGATGTCTCAACATATTTCTAGATTGTAATTCTTTCATGATTGGATGCCAACTCCTTAAAAAGTGTATTGTAGATCGAGTTGGCTACTCTCAAGCGTTGGCCTCGTTGCAATGTGATTAAGCCGTTTTCATTTGCTTCGATAATGTCGTCAGACGTGATGTCGTTGGCAAGTGCAATATCGAAATCTTTGCTGACGGCCATGTTCATCACACGTTGCATGGCTGGTTCTTTCATTTTCTCCAGTATTTGGTCGATGTGTGTGTCGCGGCGGTAGATGATGCGCTCCTGGGCGCGGTACATCATCTCGGGGGTGATGACCACGCTGCGGTCGCGATTCTCCCGCATCTCGTTGGTCACCTCGTTGCCCAGGGCATTCACGAGCCAGGGCTGGCCCTCGGTGGCCTGCCAGACGAAGGGGAAGCAGCCCTCGTCGAAGCGTTGCCCCGTCTCGGCGGTGTGCTGGCCGTAGAGCGCGCGGATTTCATCGAGCGAGAAGTCGCCCAGCCGCAGCGACTTGGCTTTGATGTTGAACGCCGAACCTCCGGTGATGATTTCGCCCGACGTGGTGTGGATGCGGTAGTCGCGCACGTCGCGCACGCCGCACAGCACGATGCTCTGCGGAAAGTGCGCCGGGCGGTCGGCATAGCCTGCCCGCAGCTGGCGCAGCACGCTCACCAGCGAGTCGCCCACCAGCGAGTCGATTTCGTCGATGAACAGCACCAATGGTTTGGGCAGGGCCTTCGAAAGCTTGGTCAAGAAGGCCGATAGCATTGTACTCTCGTTCTCGTCTTGTACACCAGCTTTTGCCGCTCGGGGAATGTCTTCGCCTACGATGTCGTCCATTTCGGTGGCGATGACGTTGACTGTGCCAGCAACCACTGCGCCTACATTATTGCGTGCGGCCTGGCCGTCCTCCACATTGGCATAGACGGCGATATAGTCGTCTCGCTCGTTCAGGTAGTCGCGCAAGGCGAGCAGGCACGAGGTCTTGCCCGTCTGGCGCGGCGCGTGGAGCACAAAGTAGCGCTTTTGTCGGATAAGCGTCAGTATCTCGTCAAGATCGAAGCGGCTCAAGGGGTCGAGTGTGTAGTTGTCCTCGGCGATGTTGGGGCCGGCGGTGTTGAAGAAGCGTTCCATGTTGCAGGTCGTTGATAATTGCGCTGCAAATATAACAATAAATTTCCACATCGCCAAAACGAATGGAGAGACGCACCCGGCACAAGTCGCCGGCGGCTACCTGCGCAACAAATTCTATTCAAAGGTGGCAGTGCAGGCAAAACCTGCCGCTTGGAGGTGCTTCCAGTAGTTGGGATAGCTCTTCCCCACCACATCGGCATCGGCGATGGTGATGCCGGGATGGCGCGTGGCGGCCAGGGCCATGGCCATGGCGATGCGGTGGTCGCCGTGAGGGTGGATGCGCGGATGGGGCTGCGTAGGGCACGATTCGAAGTGCCACTGCACGGCATCGTCGCCCTCGAGTTGCAGCACATAGCCCAGCTTCATCAGTTCGTTGCGCAGTGCCTCTCGACGGTCGCTCTCCTTGTGGCGCAGCGTGCGCAGTCCCGTGAGCCGGAATGGCCGCCCCAGCAGGCACAATGCCACGATGAGCGTGGGTGCCAGGTCGGGCGTGCCATTGAGGTCGGCATAGGTGGAGCAGCAACAGCAGCCGGCGCGGCTCATGTCGAGCGCGAGGTCGCCGCCAGGCATCCATCGCGCCCCCATGCCCATCTGCTGCATGAGGGCGAGCATGCGGCTGTCGCCCTGCCAACTGTCGCGAAGCAATCCGCGCAGCGCGATGCGCGACTCGGGCAGCAGGGCTTGCAGGGCCAGCCAATAGCTTGCCGCGCTCCAGTCGGCCTCCACAGTGAGCGGGGCATCGGAATAGCGCGCGGCAGGCACCTCGATGCGGCGCCCCCGCCAGTGCGCCTCGACGCCATAGTGGCGCATCACCGCCAGCGTCATGTCGATGTAGGGGGCCGACACGATGTCGCCCTCGAGCTCGATGCGGATGCCTCCCACCACCGGGGCGATGAGCAGCAGCGCTGTGGCGAATTGCGAACTGACGCCGGCCGGCAGGCGCACGGCGAACGGGCCGCGCATTTGCCGCCCTTCGATGGCCACCGGGGCAAAGCCGTCGCGGTCCAGGCAGCGGATGTGGGCCCCCATCGTCTGCAGCGCGTCGATGAGTGGAGCCATAGGCCGCTGGCGCATGCGCAGGTCACCGTCAATCACCACCTGGTGCCCTGGCTGGCAGGCGTGGTAAGCCACGAGCAGTCGCATGGCTGTGCCGGCCGGGCCCACATCGATGGTGCCATGCGTGGCGGCCAAGCCCTGCAGCAGGGCATGCGTGTCGTCGCACACAGCCACATCGGTCAGATGCCCGGGCTGCTCGGCCAGGGCACCTACAAGTAGCGCGCGCGCAGTGATGCTCTTGGATGGCGGCAGCGTGATTGTGGCGTCGACCCGCCGAGGCGAGGTGAGGGTGATGTCCATCATTATTCTTATAAGGTGGGTTTTAGGTGGGTTCTATAAATTGCAAAAAAGTAATGAATGGTTTTGGCCGCCTTG
>CAMVDK010000156.1 GCA_947166165.1 uncultured Porphyromonadaceae bacterium | reverse complement strand
TGCCTATGGGAAATTTCTGTGCCATGGCTCTTGTTTTTGTTTTTCGTTTGCAAAATTAGCGAAAAAAAGAATGAGTGAGATGCTGTTTGCGAAATATTTTGTAATTTTGCAGCTGGATTTGGTGCCTTGACCTGCAAAGGTCTGGGTGAAAAGGGAACCGGGTGCGAATCCCGGACAGACGGTGCTGCTGTGTGTTTCCGCCAAGCGATGGCGTGTGCCTGTGGCCGTTTCACTGCGCCGAAAGCGTGGGAAGGAGCGTGACCAGGAAAGGGCCGGAACGAGTCAGAAGACCTGCCAAATCGTTAAAACGAAACCCGGATGAAACGACAACTGACATTGTGGGCTGTTGTACTGACTTGTGTCCTGAGCTGTGTCGCGCAGGATGCCGATGTTGTGGGCACTAGCCGACTCGACTCGATGCAGTATCTGAAGGATGTGACCGTCTACGGCCAGAAACCTTATGCTGAGGTCATTCCAGCGCAGCGCCTTACGGGCAAGCGCCTTGAGGGGCTGAACAGCCACAGTGTCGCTGATGCCATCCGCTACTTCTCGGGTGTGCAGCTGAAGGACTACGGCGGCGTGGGCGGCCTAAAGACGGTCGACATCCGCTCGATGGGCAGCAACCACATGGGCGTGTTCTACGACGGCATACAGCTGGGCAACGCACAGAACGGCCAAGTGGATTTGGGTAAATTTTCGCTCGACAACATTGAAGAAATCGCCCTTTACAATGGCCAGAAGAGCGACATCTTCCAGCCGGCGCGCGACTTTGGCTCGGCAGGCACCATCTACCTCCGAACTCGTTATCCCCGGTTCACTGGCGGCAAGCGCGACAATGTGAACGTGACGATGCGCACGGGTTCGTTTGGCCTTGCCAACCCTTCGGTGCGATGGGAACACCGCCTGAGTCAGCATGTGAGCCTGGCGCTGAGCGGCGAGTACACCTACGCCACCGGCCAGTATCACTTCCGCTACCACAAGCGATTCAGCGACGGCACGCTGGCCTGGGACACCACCGCCGTGCGCAAGAACGGCGACCTGCAAGCTTTCCGCGTGGAGGGTGGGCTCTTCGGCGTGACCGATGTCACCCGCTGGAACGCCAAACTGTACTACTACGACAGCGAGCGCGGCATTCCGGGCGCCATCGTCAACAATGTGTGGAAACGCGCCCAGCGGCAGTGGGACCGCAACTTCTTCGCGCAAGGCTCGTGGCAGCACAAGGTGAACGAGCGCTACAGCACGCTCGCCAGCATGAAATATGCCCGCGACTATCTGCGCTACCTCAACCCCGACACCACGCTCATGCTCATCGACAATGAGTTCTGGCAGGACGAAATCTATGTGTCGACGGCCAACAAGTTCACGGTGCTTCCCGACTGGGATGTGGACCTGAGCGTTGACTACCAGTGGAACTACCTCAACTCCACGCTGGTCAATTTCACCTATCCCACCCGCCACACCACGCTTGCCGCCCTTGCCACCGCCTACACCTGGCGCGGCTTCAAGGCGCAGGTGAGCGGCCTCTACACCATGGTCAACGACCGCCATTCCAGCCGTCAGGCCGGCACCACCGTGGAGCACCACAGCAAGTGGCTGCACAAGTTCACTCCGGCCGTCTTCGTCAGTTGGCAACCCTGGGTGCAGCACGACCTTAACCTGCGGGCCTACTACAAGCGCATCTTCCGCATGCCCACCTTCAACGACCTTTACTACACCGACATCGGCAACGCCAACCTGCGCCCTGAATATGCCACACAGTATAATATAGGTGTGCAGTGGCAGCATCATGCCGACCACGGCGTGGTGAGTGCCGTGCGCCTGAGCGCCGATGCCTACTACAACCTCATCGACGACAAAATCATCGCCATCCCCACCGGCAGCGGCCAGTATCGCTGGACGATGATGAACATCGGCAAGGTGCGCATCCGCGGTCTCGACCTGAGCGCGCGTCTCGCCTTGCGGCTTCCAGCCGAGGTCGCGCTCGACGGCACGCTCAACTACACCTACCAGCGCGCCCAGGACTACTCCAACCCCGAAGACCACTTCTACGGCGGCAGCTACAAGGGGCAGATTGCCTATGTGCCCTGGCACAGCGGATCGGCCATCGTGGGCGCCACTTGGCGAAAACTGGGCTTGAACTACAGCTTCATCTACGTGGGTGAACGCTACCACACCAGCGCCAACATCCCCATCAACCACGAGCAGCCGTGGTACACCCACGACCTCTCGGCCAGCTACAGCTTCGCGCTCAGGCGTGTGACCTGCAAGGTGAGTGCCGAGGTCAACAATCTGTTCAACCAGCAGTACGACGTGATTCTCAACTTCCCCATGCCGGGACGCAACTACCGGCTCACCCTGAAATTCGACATTTGACGATGAGCACCAAACTACATCATACAATGGCCTTTATGAGCAGCTCGCTGGTTCTGGCGGGAGCACTGGTCCAGTTGACGCTGCTGCTGGCGGGATGCCGCGAGGACGAACCCATCTACATCCCCGACGCTGTGCCCGTGACCATGCCCGAGTACACCAGCGTCAAGGGCTTCTACCTGCTCAACGAGGCCAACATGAACAGCAACAAGGCCTCGATCGACTTCTACAACTACGAGACAGGAAAATACTACAACTACATCTACCGCGCCCAGAACTATGGCGTGGTGATGGAACTGGGCGACGTGGGCAACGACATCGGCATCTACGGCAGCAAGCTCTGGGCCGTGATCAACTGCTCCAACAAGGTGGAAGTCATGGACAAGAACACCGTGGTGCGGCTCGGGCAGGTCGACATACCCAACTGCCGCTACATCAAGTTCCACGGCGGCTATGCCTACGTGACCAGTTATGCCGGCCCCGTGGCCACCGTGTTCGACGGCAGCCAGTCGCAAATCGGTTATGTGGCCAAGGTCGACACCGCCACGCTGCAGGTGGTGGACCGCTGCCTGGTGGGTTACCAGCCCGACGAGCTGGAGATTGTCGGCGACCGCATCTACGTGGCCAACTCTGGCGGCTACAACCCCAACAACTACGAGAACACCATCTCGGTCATCGACATCGACACCTTCACCGAGGTGGAGCGCATCCCCATTGCCATCAACCTGCAATACGTCAAGGCCGACCGCCGGGGAGTGCTGTGGATTTCGTCGCGCGGCGACTACTACACTGCCGGCAGCAACATCTATGCCTACGACACGCGCAAACGCCGCATTGTGGCCACGCTCGACTGCCCCGTGGGCAACATGTGGCTCGACGGCGACTCGCTCTACGTGGTCAGCAGCGAGTACAGCAAAATCAGCGACACCTACCGCACGGCCACCTACCAAATCATCAACACCCTCGAGATGCGTGTGGTCAACGAGCGATTCATCACCGACGGCACCGAGCAGTCGATTGTCCAGCCCTATGGCATCGCCGTCAACCCCATCACCAAAGACATCATGGTCACCGACGCCAAGAACTATGTCACCCCTGGCCGGCTCTACTGCTTCGACCCCGATGGCCACCGAAAGTGGGACCTGCTCACGGGCGACATCCCGGCCCACTTCGTGTTTTTAGGCAACAATGTGAACGAAAAATAACAAACAATCATCCGATATGAAACGACTGATATTCACTCTGGCCATGATGGCAACACTGATGTTGCACGGCCAAAACAAGCCTTACATCACCCGCGTGTACGACTTCATGCCGGCCCCGGGGCAGTTTGTCAACTCCTCGCCGCAGTGCGAGCCAGGCGACAGCCGCGCCACCGTGATGGCCCGCGTCGAAAAGGCCATCTGCGGCCTCGACAGCGTGCGTCGCATGGAGCGGCTCGACGGCACCATCATCACCGACACCATCACCATCGTCAAGCCAGGACTCATCAGCCTGGGCAGTTTCGGCGGCTATGTGGTGTTCGGCTTCGACCACCCGGTGGTGAACGTGGCCGGCGAACTCGATTTCCAGGTTTTCGGCAACGCCTTCGGCTCCGACAGCCTCAAGGTGAGCGGCGGCAGCTGCGAGCCCGGCATCGTGATGGTGAGCCGCGACCTCAACGGCAACGGCCTGCCCGACGACCCGTGGTATGAACTGGCCGGAAGCGATTACAGCAATCCACGCACTCAAAAGCATTTCACCATCACCTACTACAAACCCGACGAGGACAAAACGCCTGTTCCCGACCCTAACAGCATGTTCATCACCGACACCGAGTACATCCGCTGGACGAGCAACAGCGTCGACAGCCTGCAAGAGGGCCACGTGGCGCGCAACAGCTTCCACGCCCAGAGTTACTGGCCGGGCTGGGCCGAGGGCGAAACGCTCACGTTCACCGGCACCAAGTTGCCTGGCAACGCCGTCAACGAACGCGAGACGGGCGAATACTGGGTGCAGTATTTCATGGGCTGGGGCTATGTGGACAACCGTCCCGACTATGCCTATGGCTACGTGAGCGGCAGCCAGCAGAGCAACCAGAACCTGGGCTTCAACATCGAGTGGGCCGTCGACGAGGCCGGCACACCGGTGCATCTCGCCCAGGTGGATTTCATCAAGGTCTACAGCGCCATGCTGCAGCAGTGCGGCTGGCTGGGCGAGACCAGCACCGAGGTGTGCGGCGGAATCGACCTGCACCCCGATGCCGTGGCCGAACCCGAACCGGCCGTGGCGGGCGACCTCAACGGCGACGCCACTGTCGATGTCGACGACATGAACCTCATCATCAACATCATCGTGGGCAAGAACCAGGAAGCCTCGCTCAAGGCACTGGCCGACCTGAATGCCGACGGCACCGTCGATGTCGACGACATGAACGCCCTGATCAACATCATTCTCCACAAAGGATAACTCATATTTATTACCATAACCCTTTAATTCAGTTTTATTATGAAGAAAATCTTTACCCTTGCAGCTGCCGCACTTCTGGCAGCAGGCGTGAGTGCTCAAGAGGTGATCACCCTCGACCTCACCAACCCCGCCAACCCCGAGACCATCGAGTACAACGAAGACGGCTCGTGGGCTGAAGCCTACAACGACCAGATTCCTTACTTCGAGTTCTCGCCCTTCATGTTCTCCCACATCTTGGGCGGCTCGTGGGGCGGCATGTACTGGGACGGCTTCACCATCACCCGCAGCGGCGACAACACCGACTGGTACTCGGAGAGTGGCGACTGGGTGTCTCACCAGTGGTACAGCATCACCGGTGGTGGTGTCAAGACCGAGAACGGCGAAATCGTGGCCACCGACGGCATTGCCGAGGCCGACGCCGAAGCTCCCTTCCTGGTGGGTTACTATGGCTCCGACTATGCCGGCGCAACCTACGAGGCCTGCAACGTGATGTTCAACGACGGCAAGCAGTATGAGGTGCAGGGCGTCTACGTCACCAACCACACCTGGCCCTACTACAGCTACACCAACGGCGACGGCTTCGCCCGCGCTTTCGACCAGGAAGGCGACTACTTCAAGCTCATTGCCCATGGCATCGATGCCGACGGCAACGAGACCGGCACCGCCGAGTTCATGCTCGCCAGCTACAACAACGGCCAGCTCCAGGCCGTCGACCAGTGGACCTGGTGGGACCTGAGCGCCCTTGGCGAGGTGGACCAGATCAACTTCACCATGGACTCGAGCGACAAGAGCGAGTGGGGCATCAACACCGCCAAGTACTTCTGCCTCGACAAGCTCCAGGTGATTGACCCCACCGTCACCGCCGTCGCCGATGTGAACACCGACAAGGCTGTTGCCGGCGTGAGCTACTACAACATGGCCGGCCAGCAGGTGAGCACTCCCAGCGGCCTGACCATCGAGGTGACCCGCTACACCGACGGCACCAGCCGCTCGGCCAAGGTGGTCAAGTGAGCCGCAGGCCCACTACCCGCCGCACAATCCGGACAGACTCGCTCGAGAGAATCGGGCAGCCTGCCCGGATTTTTACATCCCACTGCGTCCACTGAGTTCGTTTCGGCCGATTATGCGAATGGGGCTCGATGATTGAGAATTGGGGACATTCGCGTTCGTATGTTTGCGCAAAGCAGTTTTTTAGACACGCTTCTTTTTTCGTCTTTATGAGTGGAATTTGCAGCCACTTTCTTCCCCGAATAGCCGTCTCAAAATCGCAGCAAAAACATTTAAAATTATTTAAGCGGCACCAAATGAGACTAAATGAAACTATTTTTCGATAAAATGATACTAAATGATGCGAAGTGCTAATGAAATGAAATAGAGAATGATACAACCAAATCCAAACAAGCATTGTAATTTTGCAGCCAAAATCGGGAAAATGCCGAAAATCCCATAACAGAGTAGGCGCAAACAAAAACTTTATTTTTATGAAACACTTCTATTTATGCTTTACAGCCTTGCTGGCTTTGGCATGTATGCTGCCAGCCACGGCGGCCGAGACGCGCACCGTGCAGGTGGGCGACGGAACAGAATTGAGCGAAGTACACCCAATTATCAATTGGTGGATGGACACGTATCAGGGCAACGAAGTGATCTATTATGCTGAAGAGCTGGGGCTCAATCCTGGTGACCAGATTGTCGCATTGTCGTATCACTGCGTTGAGAATTATGGCTACGGCGGTAACTTCAACGTGCGCATCATTCACACAGATGCCACTCGCTTCGAAGACGAGGGTAACGATGGCAAATCAGAAGACACGTCGATTTTGTTGGTTGACTACGATGCACCTGTTTATGGCAATGTGGAACTTGCCCCCTACTCGGCCGGCGATTGGATTACATTCCCGCTGTCGACCCCCTTCGTTTACGAAGGAGGCAACATCGTGGTGGACATCCGCAACACGGTGCCATCGCAATATTCAGGCTGGTGTTACTTTGCCGGTTTCAACGATCCTGTGAACGAGCATCGCTGCATCGCTTGGCGTTGGGCTAAAGACGAACAAATCAGCGGTTTCAACCCAGCGCCTAGCAGCGACCAGGGTATTTATGTCTCTGGGCCTTTCTGTCCAAACACTGTGTTTACCTATGAGGCGGTCGAAGGTACCGCCGTCGCCGACGTGAACACCGACAAGGCCGTTGCCGGCGTGAGCTACTACAACATGGCCGGCCAGCAGAGCGCCAATCCCTTCGAGGGCGTGAATGTGAAGGTGACCCGCTACACCGACGGCACCACCAGCACTGCCAAGGTGGTCAAGTGAGCCGCAGGCCCACTGCCCGCCGCACAATCCGGACAGACTCGCTCGAGAGAATCGGGCAGCCTGCCCGGATTTTTTTGTCGCATTTTGTTGCTTGATATTGCTGGCAATTGAAGATTAATCACTAATTTTGTGCGCTTTGCCGCGCCGTGCGGCGATGGTGGCTGCTTCTGGCGCTTCGTCGGCAATGCCACCGCTGGTCATGGCGCGCTTCAGCGATAGACCCATCAAAAAATGTGGGTGGGTTCTATAAATTGCTTGAGCCGAATTGGGCTTGATTGCTGAGC
>CAMVDK010000155.1 GCA_947166165.1 uncultured Porphyromonadaceae bacterium | reverse complement strand
ATCGCAGAGAGGGATTGGTGGCGTCGGCCGGCAGCACGGTGGCCGTGAGCGTGGCATACTCATCGACGGCGATTGTCAGTTCGCTATGGTCGAGCGTGAGGCTCGTCACCGGTTGCACGACAGTCACGGCGCAGGTGGCATTCAAGTTGGAGCCGTCGGCAGTTGTGGCGGTGATAGTGGCCGTGCCTTTGCTGTGCGCCGTCAACTCGCCGTCGGCGCTCACAGTGGCCACGGCCGCGTTGCTCGAGCGCCAGGTGACGGTCGGATTGGTGACATTGCCAGGCTGCACCTGGGCGTTGAGCGCGGCGGTCTGCCCCACAGCCAGCGTGACTGATGCGGGGTCGATGCTCACCGAGGTGGCCAGCACCTGGCCCGACACGTCGGGCTTCAGGCCGATAATGGCCGCCTGCCACGAGCTGAAGCCTCCCTCCGAGCCACCAGCACCCTGCTCGTCGGGGTCGAGCACCGAGGTGACGAAGTAGCCGTCGCTCACGCCACCCCAGCCCCAGTTGACGTGGAAGTAGCCCTCGCTGTCGTAGCCGTCGAACACAAAGGCATGTCCGCCCTCGTCGCTCTGCCCGCGATAGAGCAGCGGCCGACGCTCGTCGAGCTCGCTGCGCAGCAGGGCGTCCCAGTCGCCAGAGTAGTAGTCGCGGTACAGCTGGGTCATGGAGTCGTCGTAGCCAAAATAATTCGCCAGCAACGCCGGCACGTCGCCCGTGCTGGCACCGCTGCCACTGGCCGCGTAGCTCATCTCAAGAGCCACACCTATGTCGAACATCAGCCGCGCCACGGCGTCGCATTGAGCATCGGTGGCCAGTGCGCCCGCCTGCGAGCCATTGCGGGCATAGATGGTGTTGTAGTTGCCCACAAAGTAATAGCTGTCCATCATGTCGGTCCACGCATAATCGGTCGTACCGAAGTCAGCGCTCAGCTCGGTGTTGTAGGAGCGGCTGTCGTTATCGCCGTAATATACGGTGGTCGAGTAACTGTGGCTGCCAGTGCCCCGAGCGGGCCAGGCGTAATACTTCATGATTTGCGCCGTGGCCACCGCCACGCACCCCGACGGAGCGCGGAACCCATAAGCCGCTTCACCACCCGAAGGAATGGAGGGGCACAGGTTGTTGTAGGGCTTGCACTGGTTCCACTGCGTGGTGAGCAACGGAGCCACGCTGGCACTGCCGCTGGCCGCCTTGCGCGGCTTTGCCGACGGATGGTCGCGCAGCCATTGCAGCTCGCGCTGATACTCGCCCAGCCACCAGCGCATGCTGGCGGGCAGCTCGGCGGCCACAAACGAGCCGTGGTCCACATATCCCCACACGGGCAGCGTGCGGTCGTCAGCCGCCACAACCACGTAGCCGCCGTCGGCACCACGGTTAAACACATAGTAGTCGGCTACACCGTCGGCATTCACGGCCCGGTGGGCCAGCGACAGCGCCGCCGCGCCACCCGCTGCGGGCGACCGCAGTGCGGCAGCATGCGCGGCTATGAACTGCTGCGCTGCCTGCTGCGCCTGCGTCTCACTGATGGGCGCACCATCAGCAACACCCACACACAAGGCCGCGGCCAGCAATGCAATAATAGTCTTGATTTTCATTACAAATGCACTGAAGATTAATAATTAAGAGGGCAAAGGTGCCAGTCACCAGCGCAGCACGCGCCACGCCACATAGCACCTAAAACTATGCAAAATTAGTCATATTCCGCCAACCCCGCAAACAAAGCACCATCTTTTTACCCTGCAGCAAAAAGATTGTTAGCGAAATGCGCATAAATGCCACTATCACTTATTCTCTTACAGCCTAAACCATTAAGTGCTTATAGTCTAAAACCTTATGTCCTTATAGTCTAAAAACAGTTCTCATGTTCTTCCAGTCCCAGTCCCCAAAGAAGATTCAATTTTTCGTGCAAAAAATTGGACGAATCGGAAAATTGAGCGAACTTTGCACATTGGTGGGCATGCGCCCTCCGCCTTCCTCACCCTATAGAACAGCAAAGAAGACAATGAACCACATCATCACCCCCGACACCCGGCTGAGCGACATCATTGTCGAAGCCCCGAGCACCCTGGCCATCCTGTCGCGCTTCGGAGTGCGGCTGGGCGTGGGCGACGCCACCATCGCCATCGCCAGCCGGCAGCTGAACGTGAACCCGACGCTCATGGCCACCATCCTCAACACCAGTCTGCACGACGACTACGACCCCAGCGCGCAGCTGCCGCACATCGCCGAGGCCGATGTGGTGCGCTACCTCGAGCTCACACGCGCCTACCACGAGCACTATCATCTGCCCAACATCGAGCGCCACTTCCAGCTGCTGCTCGGCAAGAGCTCGAGCAGCAACCTGCAGCCCATGCTGCAGTTCTTCCACCAGGTGCAGCAGCAAATGCTTGAGCGGCAGGACTACAGCAACGTCGATGACCTCGATGACAAAATCGCCGACCTGATGAGCATGATTGCCATCCACCTGCAGGGCGACTACGACGCCAACCTGGCCCACGCCGTGCTGCATGCCATAGGCAGCCTGCGCAGCTCGCTGGCGCAGTCGCGCCGCATTGCCGTGCGCATCCTGCAGCCGCTGCGGCAGCTGAGTGAATCACCCTCGCCACCCAAGCCATGACCCCCACCGTGATCATCCTGCTGCGCGACCGTCTGGCCGCGCAGGGCCTGAGCCACTGGCTCGCCGAGCGCTACGGCGCACAGGCCCTCATGCCCGGCAGCGTGGCCGAACTGGAGGCCACTCCGGCCGCCGATGCCCAGCTCTTCGTCACCGACCCCACCACCTTCGTGGCCCGTCTGCGCTACTTCCTCCCGCGCCAGGCGCGCACCATCGTGCTCACGCACGGCCAAGTGGATGCCGGCGATGGCCCCACGCTCGTCGATGCCTCCGACGCCAAGTGCCTCTCGGCCCTGCTCGATGAGCGCCTGCAACCCGCGCCGAGCGTGGGCAGCACCGCGCCCTCGCTGCTCTCGGAGCGCGAAATAGAGGTGCTGCGACTCGTGGCGCAGGGACGGCTCAACAAAGAGATTGCCTCCGAACTCGGCATCAGCATCAACACCGTGCTCACCCACCGCAAGAACATCACCTCCAAACTGGGCATCAAAAGCATTTCGGGCCTCACCTTCTATGCGCTGATGAACGGCCTCACGCAGCCGTAGCCGCCGGGCCAGGCTTCGCCCGCTATCCGCTGTCTGACGCGAGGCAATATCCTGTCGCCTCCGCTCGTTATATAATTATGTGTAAGACCATAGTTCTTTTTCATCGGCTCGTTTTGGCGATGGCTGCGTGCGGATGTGCCATTGCGGCGTGGGGTGGCGACGCGCTGCCGGTCGACCCGGCGCTGCGCATGGGCACGCTGCCGTGCGGCATGACCTACTACATCCGCGCCAACGCCTATCCGCAGGCCAGGGCCGAGATGTGGATGGCCCACCGCGTCGGCTCGGTGGTGGAGACCGACGGCCAGCAGGGCTACACGCATCTGCTCGAACACATGGCCTTCAACGGCACCAGCCACTTTCCGGGCACCACGATGGTGAACTACCTCACCTCGCTGGGCATGGGCTACGGCAGCGACATCAATGCCTCTACCAGTTTCGACGACACGCAATACCAGCTGTCGAACGTGCCCACCACATCGTGGGCCGCGCTCGACTCGGCCTTGCTGGCGCTGAGCGACCTGTCGTGCAGCCTGACGCTCGACGCCAGCGCCCTTGAGAAGGAAAAAGCCGTGGTCGAGCAGGAATGGCGCCACCGCGGCGGCTACTCGATGCGCATGTTCGACGCCGTGCTCCCTCAGTTGCTGCCTGGCAGCCCCTACTCGACACGCATCCCCATAGGTCGCATCGATGTTGTGAAGCGCGCCACACGCGCCGACATCGAGCGGTTCTACCGCCAGTGGTTCCGTCCCGACCTCCAGGCCATTGTGGTGGTGGGCGACTTCAATGCCGACACCATGCTGGAGCACGTGCGCCGCATCTTTGCCGCCGTACCCGCCCCTTCGTCTCCGGCTCGACAACCGCACATCGACGTCGACCTGCCCGCCGGGCCGCGCATCGCCACGCATGCCGACCCCGAGGCCGGAGGCACCACCGTGCGGCTGCACTACGCCGACCCCCTCCCGGCAAGCCTGCTCGGCACCGCCGACCACCTGCAGCACAACACCCTGCGGCAACTCGTGGCGATGCTGATTGCCGAACGGCTGAACAAGCGCACTCACGCGGCCGACTCCCGCCTGGTGGATGCCGGATGCAGCGTGGACAAATTCCTGAGCGTGGGCCACCTCGACGCGCTCATCGTTTCGGGCGTGGGCCTCGACGGCGAGGCGCAGGCCATTCTCGACGAATCGCTCACCCTGCTCCGCCAAGCCGCCCAGCACGGCTTTGCCGACCACGAAGTGCGGCAGGCCATCGACGCCTACCGCGCCACCATCCAGCAAGCCGTGGCCACCGTCGACCGCCACCCCAGCAGCGACTATGTGGCCGAATATATCGACCACTTTCTGCATGGCGGTTACATTCCCGGCGTGGTGCCAGAGTGCCAGGCCATCGAGCAGGTGCTCGACACCCTGAGCAGCGCCACCGTGACTCAAGCCACGCGCCAGCTGCTCGACGAGCGCAACCTGCACATCGTGGTCACCGCCCCCACCCTGCCCGGCGATCGCCTGACCATAGCCCCGCCGCTGCCCTTGCCGGCTCCGGCGATAGTGCCTGAAGAGGAAGCGCCACTGCCCCTCGGGCCGCTGGTGGAGCCGAGCGGGCAAGGCGGGCGCATCGTAGCCGAGCGCATCGACAGCGCCACGCGCGCCACCGTCCTCACCTTGAGCAATGGAGCCACCGTGCAGCTGCTGCCCACCCGTCTGGCCACCGACGAGGTGCTCTTCGACGCCACGCGCCCCTGCGGCAGCCGCGACTGCCCCGACGACCTCGACGTGGAGCTGCGCCTGATTGACGATGTGGTCGAAAACAGCGCCCTGGGCACCTGGAGCCAGGAGGCCCTGCGCCGCCGACTGAACACCACCCCGCTGTCGCTGGTCTACTCGCTCGGCGAGACCGACGAGAACATAGCCGGCAACTGCCGCACCCGCGACCTGGCCACCCTGCTTCAGCTGAACCACCTCTACTTCACCGCCATGCGTGCCGACAGCACCGCCTGGCGCGCCCTGCGCCGCCAGCTCACCGCCATGGCGCGCCAGCAGGCCACCAGCCCCGAGGCCATCATGGCCGACTCAATAGCCACCACTCTCTACCGCCACCGCGCCCTCTACCGCCCGCTCACCGAGAGCGAGATTGCCGGAGCCGACTTCGATAAGGTGCTCGCCCTCTACCGCCAGCGCGTGGCAAACATCGACCAGTTCACCTTCACGCTGGTGGGCGACTTCGATTCCGACAGCGTGTGCACACTGGTGGAGCGGTATATCGGCAGCATTGGCAGCGACTCCGTCAGGCCACACCGGCCTGCCGTAACAGCGGCACAAGGCCAGTCGCCCTACCCCACCGGCGATGTCGACAACGTGTTTCTGCAACCGATGCAGGCCCCCAAGGCACACATCTACGCCTGCTTGCTTGGCGACATGGAGCACACGCTGGCCAACCGGGTGCTCATCGATGCCGCCGGTCAGGCGCTCACCGTGGCCCTCAACGCCCACCTGCGCGAAGACCTCCACGCCACCTATGGCGTAGAGGCCGGAGGAGCCGCCTCGCGCGTGAGCGGCAAGTGGATGCTCAGCGCACAGCTGGAAACGCAGCCCGAGCTCACGCAGCAGGTGCTCACCGAGGTGGCCCACGTGTTCGACATCGTGATGAGCTACGGCACCACCGGCGAGCTGCTCGAGCACATACGCACACAGATGCTCCAGCAGCACGACAGCCAGCTACTCACCAACGCCTACTGGCTCGCCACCCTGCGCAACCGCGCTTTGGGATTCGACAGCCACACGGGCTACCGAAAGCTGGTCCAAGACATGAGCCTGGCCCAACTCAATGCCTTCATCATCACCCTCGACCCCACCACCCGCCTGCGCGTGGTGATGCAAGGCTACAAGCAATGAACAACTGAAACAAAAATGGGAAAGAGACATTATGCTTAGCTACTGGACCTACGATGGAGGCTACCACGAGGTGGCCGAATGGCAGCACGGCTGCTGGATCAGAGTCAGCGACCCCACCGCCGACGAGTTGCGTCTGCTCGAAAGCCGCTGGCAAATGCCCCTCGACTTCATCGACGACGCCAAGGACCCCGAAGAGCGCCCGCGCCTCGAGGCCGACGAGGGCTGGCTGATGACCATTGTGCGCGTGCCCATAAAAACGGTCGCCGACGACGGCGACGTCGTGTTTGCCACCCGTCCGCTCGCCGTGCTGATGCGCGACGACGTGTTTGTGACCGTCAGCTTTTTCCCCACCGTGGTGCTGGCCGACTTCGTTGCCTGGAGCAACCGCCGCAAGCAGCCACGCCGCGAGCGCCACGATCTGCTGCTCTCGATTCTGCTCTCCAGCTCGGTGTGGTATCTCAAGTACCTCAAGCAGATGAACGCCATGATGAACGCCGCCGAGGAGCGGCTCGAGAAACGCATGGACAATGACGAGCTGCAAAAGATGATGGGCCTGGGCAAATTCCTGATCTATTTCATCACCTCGCTCCGCGGCAACGAACTGCTGCTCATGAGGCTGAAGAAGCACCTGCGCACGGCCACCTACGACGACGACCTGCTCGACGATGTGGAAATCGAGATGCAGCAGGCCTACGACACCGCAAAAATCTACAGCAACATCCTCGACCGACAGCAGGACTCCTATGCCTCGATCCTGGCCAACAACATGAACGTGATCATGCGCACGCTCACCGTGATCACCATCATCCTGATGGTGCCCACCGGCATAGCGGGCTACTACGGCATGAACGTGCCCAACGGCATGGAGAACTGGGTGTGGGGGTTCCCCTTCGCGCTGCTGCTTTCGGTGGCGCTCGGGGCGCTCATCTACATCTACCTCAAGCGCAAGCACCTGATTTGAGCCTGCACCGCGTGGCTTTGACCACCCCCCAGGTCAGAAGCTGAAGTGGAGCGCGACGCGCACACCGCTCCGGTCGACGCCCGGCGTGCCGCGGTAGGTGAGGCGCCACACATAGTCGACGCGCAAGATGGTGAAAATGTTGTCCAGACCCACGCCCAGCTCCATATAGGGCGTGCGCCCCAGCGGCCGGCAAGGCGCGTCGGCCGGGAAGAGCAGCTGGCCCGTCGCCGACCCCTCCACAGGGCGGTTGCGGCTGGCAAGGTCGCCCCACAGGCCGCGGAAGGTGACCACCTCGCGCAGCTTGAGGTACTTGACCAGCGGCACGCGGCTGAGCAGCGCACCTCCGCCCCAATAAGTGAAGTCCCATTCCAGCGTCTGGTCGCTGACAAACTCCATGGCGTCGAGCAGCGCATAGCTCTCGGGCTG
>CAMVDK010000154.1 GCA_947166165.1 uncultured Porphyromonadaceae bacterium | reverse complement strand
CAACGCGTTCACCATGCCCGCCGCCAATGTGACCATCAACGCCACCTTCACGGCCATCGACTACACCATCACCGTGGCCGATATGCAGAACGGCACTGTGGAGGCTCCCGCCACCGCCCACTTCGGCGACAACGTGACGCTGACCGTCGCTCCCGCTGAGGGTTACCAGCTCAAGAGCATCACCGTGACTCCCGCTACCCTTGACCTCATAGTGGAAGTGAACGAAGACTACGAGTTCACCATGCCCGCCGACAATGTGACCGTCACCGCCGAGTTTGAGGAAATCCCGCCGGTGGAGAGCGCAATCACCTTCGAGGCCGCTCCCGAGAATGGCGCAGTGGCCGTCTATGTGGGTGAGAACCAGATTGAGAGCGGTGCTGTGGTTGCCGAGGGCACCGAGGTGAAGGTTGTGCTGACTCCCGCCGAGGGCTACGAGGTGTCGACGTTCGCCGTCACCACCGCCGAGCCCGAGGTCGAGCCGGCCCCGCTGCCCCGCCGTGCCAACGTGCCCGTCACCGAGGGCGAGACCAACACCTACACCTTCGAGATGCCCGCCGAGCCGGTCACCATCACCGCCACGTTTGTCGAGACGGTGATCACCGCCATCAACGACGTGCGCGCCGCCGCCGGCACCGTGCGCTACATCGACGTGAACGGCCGCGTGAGCGACAAGCCCTTCCAGGGCATCAACATCGTCGTGAACGCCGACGGCACCGTCACCAAGATGGTGAAGTGATTCCCGACTCTCCGAACCCCTTTCCTTGAAGGGTGGCTTAGGTCAAGAATTTTGGACAACTACTGCACTCAATAGAGCAGAGCCGCACCATCGGGTGCGGCTCTGCTTGGGTTTATTATTAATAAAAGTTAAACTTGCAACAAAATGACGATTGTTGCAATAGTTTTCTGTAACTTTGTAGAATTGTTAGTAGGACGTGTTTTGGATTAAAAGGGTTCGTTCCTCTACACGGCCGTTAGTTGGATTATTTTGAACCCGCCCCATTTCTATGAAAAGAACGTTACTCATGAGTCTGGCTGCCTTGACAGCACTGTGGGCTTGCGCCTTCAGTTCGGGCGGCTACAACTTCAACATTGTTGGCGACAACGAGGTGGAAATCGGTCGTCCCAACGACACCAGCGAGGAAACCGGTGGCTACAAAGATGTGATCGACGTGCCGTCGAGCGTCAGCTACGGCGGCAAGACCTACACTGTGGTGGGCATCGGCGAGCGTGCATTCCAGTATGCCGAAATCGTGGGCATGCTCACGCTGCCCGAAACCTACCGCTATATTGGCCCGTGGGCCTTCCACAGTGCCTATGGCACGGCGGTGCGTCTGGGTGCTAACGTCGACTCGCTCGGCGTGGGTGCCTTTGCCTACAACAAGCTGAATAACCTGCTGTGCAACGACGACAACCCCAAGTATGCGCTCATCTACTCGCGCGACCTGCCTGAGGGCGAGGCCTTTGTGGGTGGAGTGCTCTGCACCAAGGATAAACAAACCATTGTCGCTTTCCCGGGAGCCAAGAAGGTGAACGGCAGCTATGTGTACAACTACGCTGTCCCCTCGATTGTGAAGCACATCGCTCCGCACGCGTTCCACGGTGCGCCCTACTTGCGCAGCATCACCTTCCACGAAGGTGTGGAGGACATCGGCGAGTATGCCTGCTACGAGTGCCTGCAGATGACGCGCGTCGAGATACCCGGCAACACCAAGATGGCCTATGCCGCCTTTGCCGCTTGCGAGACCAACCTGAAGACCATCATTCTGCACGAAGGGGTGAAAGAGATTCCTGACTATTGCTTCTTCGATGCCGAGCAGTGCACCTCGCTGCAGCTGCCCAGCACGCTCGAGCGCATCGGCGACCACGGGCTGTGCTTCCTCGAGAACATCACCAGCATCACCCTGCCCGAGAATCTGCAAATCATCGATGGCGGAGCATTCTCCAATTGCACGCGCTTGGCCAACATCACCTTCAACGACAAGTGCCGCTATGTGGGTGCCAATTGCTTCATGCAATGCGAGGCGCTGCAGCGCATCGACCTGAACCAGGTCGAGGTGGTTGACCGTCTGGCCTTCAACGGCTGCACCAATCTGGCCGAGGTGAAGCTCGACCACGTCAAGGCTTTAGGCCGTGCACCGTTCTTCAACTGCCGGTCGCTCACTGCTATCGAGCTGCCCGAGACGCTCGAATATATGGATCCCGTCACCTTCATGCGCTGCACGGGCCTGAGCGAGCTCACCCTGCCGGCCAGCGTCACCTACGTAGGCGGCGGAACGGCGTGTGGCGCCACGGCGCTCAAGGAAATCAAAGTGGCCGAAGGCAACACAAGCTATGTGACCGTCGACGGCGTGCTCTACGACAAAGGCTTCACCACACTGGTGTCGATTCCGGGCGGCTGGGAAGCCAACGAGCTGGTGCTGCCTGCCACGGTCACCCTCATCGATGAGCAGGCCGGCCATTGGAGCCGGCTCACCCGCCTCGAGGCTCCCGGCGTGAAGGTGCTCAAGCAAGCCGCCTTTGCCGAGAGCAGTGCGTTGGCCGAGGTGCTGCTCGGCGCTGCGTGCGACAGCATCGGCAACGCCGTGTTCAATGCATGCACGGCCATCGTCAAGGTGACAAGCCTGAACACGGCACCGCCCAAGGGCGGCGTGTTTGACGACGGTGTATACTCCGCCGCCACGCTCTATGTGCCGCGTGGCGCTGTTGCCGACTATCAAGCCGACGAGAACTGGGGACGCTTTGCCAACATTGTCGGCATCGATGTCCCGTCGCCCTCTAAGCTCGGCGACATGAACGGCGACGGTAACGTCGATGTCGAAGACGTGAACCTGCTCGTCAACCTCATCCTCGAGAGCACCACGGCCGACCAGCTGGCAGGCAATCCCGACATTGACGGCAGCGGCAGCACCGACATTGGCGACGTGAACGCGCTCATCAACTTGATTCTGGCACAGTGACGGCCATCGCCATCACCTTATTTTGACTGATAACTTGTAAAAATAATTCGATATGAAACGTCTATTTATTTCGTGTCTGCTGCTTGCGGGTCTGATAAGCGCGCGGGCGGCCGACTTCAACGACGGCTTCTTCTATTATAATGTGATAGACGAAGACGCCAAAACGGCCGAGGTGGTGCAACACCCCAACGGCCACTACACTTTTCCGGCAGCATCTAAGTACATTAATGCTTCCGTCAATGGCTACAGCATTGTGGCGGTAGGCGAAAATGCGTTGAAAGATGCTACAGGCTCATTGAGTGGCAACTACCCATTTATATGGTGTTATGCTCCTGAAATCAAAGCCGGCGCTTTCGACAACTGCCAAATCAATTTCGTGGGTCTGCAAGCCGAGGTGGCGACACTTCATCCTGCAGCTTTCAAAAACAACAAATTGGGCTGGATACGTTGCAACGGCTCTACATTTGCCTACGAAATAGGGAGCTATAGCGGAATTCTGCTCAATGCAGCCAAAACTCGCATCATTGCAGTGCCGGGACGTTGGCATGCAAACATGTCATCGACATCGGCACCGGTGAACAATTTCACGGCACCCAACACGATTGCCGAAATTGCTGCCTACGCCTTCTACGGCAACAGCACGCTGAACACCGTGAACCTGGGCAGCGTGCAGGTGATTGAAAGCGAAGCACTGGCCAATATGACCGCCCTGCGCACGCTCACCATCCCGGCCACTGCCACGACCATTGCCGCCGATGCCTTCCAGGGCACCACGGGCATCACCACGCTCAACGTGAACCTGTCCGAGCCGGTGCCGGGCGTGAAATTCGACGACGCTGTGTATAACGCCCTGCGAGACAAGGTGAACTTCGGCGACAACGCCAATGTGGCCGCTTTCCAGGCCGACCCCGACTGGGGCAAGTTCTTCACCAAGGCCAGCGACGATGTCTACATCTTGGGCGAGGTGGACTTCAACAGTTGGAGCCCCGCCAGCGGCGTGCCGATGGCCTACGACCAGAACAATGAAGTTTACCGTGCCACGGTCTACACCGCAGGCGCGAACGACGGCTACAGTTACTTCAGCTTTACCAAGGCTCTGGGCGACAGCTGGGAAGCCATTGCCGGCAGCCGCATCGGCGCCGTGAGCGATGGCGACTTCCTGGTCACCGACCAGCTGCTGGGTCAGCCGCTGAGCCTGCAGGCCGGCAGCACAGCCTTCAAGATTCCCGAAGGCAAGTGGAACCTGACGTTGAGCCTGGCCAACATGACGCTCACCATCGACGAGGTGGTGCCCAACGTGTGGGTGCTGGGCAACGTCGACGGCGCCGGCTGGGCTGCCAATGCCGGAGCGCAAATGGCCTATGATGCCGAAACCTGCAAATACACCCTCAACATGAAAGCCCGCGGCGAGAACGACGGCTATAGCTACATCAACTTCACCACCGAGCTGGCCACTGCGGCCGACGGCTGGGATGCCATCGCCAACTACCGCATCGGCGCCGTGAGCAATGGCGACTTCCTCGTCACCCCCGAGATGCTCGGGCAGCAGCTGAGCCTCACGCGGGGCACCAACGCCTTCAAGATGCCCGAGGGCAACTACAGCCTCACGCTCGACCTGAAGACGAAGAAACTCGTGATTGAATTGATTCCGTTCGACGCGACCCCGTTCAAGAGTGGCACATACTACTTCCGGCCCATCAGCGACACCGAGGTGGAAATCATCCATCCGAGTGAGTACGACCCGACACTGGGTCCCTATAGCGGCACGACCGACACCTCTGCTCCGGAAACGGTGCAGCACGACGGAACCACCTACACGGTGACCACCATCGGCGAGGGCGCCTTCCGCGATGCTACCTTGGCCGGTGTCAATGAAACCGTCCGCATGATTTGGTTCAGTGATCAAACCACCACCGTCAAGGCCGATGCCTTCAACAACTGGAGCATCAATGCGCTGGGGCTGCGTGCCACCGACATCCATCCCACTGCATTCCGCAACAACAAAATCAACCGCATCAACACCAACAGCCAGAGCGTCTTCTACGTCTCGAGCGACAATTCGGGCAACCACGGCGCGGCCATGACCGGCGACCTGTACAAGATGGTCGACGGCAAGAAGATTCTCTGGGCCTGGGGTGGAATGCGCAAAGTGGGTTTGTGGAGCTCCGAGAGCCAAACCCTCACCACCAGCTACACCTTCAGCGCCTATGATGAGATTGGCGACTACGCCCTTTATGGCAACCAGAACTTGCAAGAGGTAACCATTCAGAAGGCCACCAAGATTGGTCGCGAGGCTCTGGCTTATATGTCGGCCATCAGAACGCTGGTGCTGCCCGCCGAGCTGACCGAAATCGGCGAGGATGCCTTCAAGGGCGTGACCACACTCACCAGCCTGACGGTGAACGCTACGACCCCGCCCGCTGGCGGCGTGTTCGAAGATGATGTCTACACCGCACTGCGCGACAAACTCGTGGTGCCCGCCGGCAGCGAGGCCGCCTACCGCGCCGACGAGAACTGGGGACGCTTCTTCTCGCCGGTGGTGGCCACCGAGCTTGACGGCGTGAAGTTCGACGGCAACGAGTATGCTTCCTGGTATGGCGACCAAGACCTGGCGCTGCCCGAGGGCGTGACGGCCTGGGTGGTGAGCAGCATCGAGGGCGACGTGGCCGTGGTAGAGGCTGTAGACTACATCCCGGCCGGCACGGGCGTGCTGCTGCACAGCACCACGGCGGCCGAGAGCGTGAGCGCGCTGCCCTACGGCGGCGCCACCGCCACGGTGACCAGCCTGCTGCAGGGCTACCTGGAGGACACGGCCATCGCCGGCGGCTATGTGCTGCATGGCGACGCGTTCATCAGTGCCGAGAGCGGCACGCTGGCCGCCCACCGCTGCTATCTGCCGCTGCCTGCCGGCATGAGCGGCGCACCGCGCCAGCTGCGCATCGGCTTCGGCACGGTGACAGCCATAGCCGACGTGCGCACCGCTGCTGACGGCCGTGTGCGCTACATCGACCCGATGGGCCGCGTGAGCGCCGAGCCGCATCAGGGCATCAACATCGTGGTCGGTGCCGACGGCACCGTCAGCAAGATGGTGAAGTAAGACGCGTTAGAAGACTAAAAGGACATAAGAATCATTTTTAAGGTGGCTTATGTCCTTTTAGCCTTTTCTTTTTTATAATTGATAAAGGATGCGACCCCATTGCGGGCATTCTCGCGCATCGTTTGGCTATCACTGCCGCACGGAGAATTGCGGCAAAAAAGTTTTCAAATCATGAAAAAGCTACTACTATCGCTTGGTCTGTTCGCCGCCATGACAGCGGCGCAGGCTGCCGACTTCAGCGGAACGCTGCTCGGTGGTGAGTTCTTCTTCAACATCGTCGACGAGGAGGCCGCCACCTGCGAGTTCGCGGCGAACCCCGACGGGCCGTACAACGTCACCCTCACGGGTGCGTGGTTGCCCACCACCGTCAACTACAACGGCAAGGACTACACCATCATCGGTGTGGGCGTAGAGGCGTTCAAGGACGGCTATGTGACCAATGGTGCCAACAACAACACCGCCCGGCAGCGCGAGTTCTGGGGCTTCCCCACCACGCTGCAATATGTGCGCGCCGATGCCTTCAATGGTTTCCGTTCCAACTTCCCCGCCTTGCTGCGCGGCAATGTGACCGAGTTTGACGTCACCGCCATGCGCAACAACAAGATTGCCGCCATCAATGCGGCTGGCCAAGAGGGCACTTATCGGTCTACTGAACAACCTCAAGGCTATACGGTCAACTCCAATAACGACACGTATACTGCGACATCGGCGCTGGCGGCCTCGGCTGGCAGCATCATCTACAAGGAGATTGATGGCGGCGGCAAGGTGCTGGTGGCTTATCCGGGTGATCACCGCCGCACCTACCATCACACCTACCAGTCGGGTGTGACTGTTTTCCCGTTGGACGATTTGTACAATCAGCACATCACGGTGGTGAATGCCACGGGCTATGTGGAGATTGGCGAGAACGCTTTCTACGGCAATGAGTTTGTGGAGCAAGTCAACTTCGACCAGGCACTGACCGCCATCGATGCTCACGCATTCGAGAACAGCGTGCTCACCACGCTCGTGCTTCCCGCCAGCATCCAGACCATCGGCGAGGATGCCTTCAAGGGTGTGACCACGCTCACGAGCATCACCTGCAACGCCACCACGCCTCCCGCTGTGGTGTTTGAGGATGCCGTCTACGCTGCCATCAGCGAGAGCGGCAATATCGCCGTGCCCGAAGAGGCTCTCGCCGACTACCAGGCCGACCCGAACTGGGGACGCTTCTGGGCTGCCGCTCCCCCGGCTGCTCCGAAGATGTACATCGCGGGTTCGTTCACCAACTGGGCCGACGGCAAGCTCGAGATGACCGAGAGCGACGGCACCTACTCCATCACCGTCCAGGGAGTTGAGCAGTGGGCCGAGTTCAAGTTCATCGAAGAGAACGGCGAGACCACCACT
>CAMVDK010000153.1 GCA_947166165.1 uncultured Porphyromonadaceae bacterium | reverse complement strand
CACTCATCACTCATCTCTAATCCTCAAGTTCTGAAGTGCGATAGCGCTTTAGAAACTTGAGTTAAAAATTCAAAATAAAATGCGCCGTTTGGCGCATTTTTTGTCGCCATGCCAGAAAAAAGGCGTAACTTTACGCTCGCAAACAATGGCTACACAACGCACAACATACGACGAAGCGGCAGTTGTCGAACAACTGCACCACCCCTCGACGGCGCGCGCCGCCTTCGGGCAGGTGATTGCGCACTACTCCAGCACGCTCTACTGGCAGATACGCCGCATGGTGTTCGACCACGACGATGCCAACGACGTGCTGCAGAACACCTTTCTCAAAGCCTGGACGAGCATCGACAGCTTCCGCGGCGACGCCAAGCTCTCCACCTGGCTCTACAAAATCGCCATCAACGAGTCGATCACCTTCATCAACAAGAAGAAGGCGCAGAACAACATCTCGCTCGACGACGACGACAGCTTCCTGGCCGCCACACTCGAGAGCGACCAGTGGTTCGACGGCGACGAGGCGCAGCGCCTGCTCCAGCAGGCCATAGCCACCCTGCCCGAAAAGCAGCGCCTGGTGTTCAACCTGCGCTACTACGACGAGATGAAATACGAGCAGATGTCGGAGATACTCGGCACGTCGACCGGCGCGCTGAAAGCCAGCTATCACCATGCCCTGAAAAAAATCGAGGCATTTTTCGCCGAACACGATTAAACTTTCGCATTCCATTGCGGTCAAAAGAAGTGTTATGAAAAACGAAGAAAGCGAAATACTGAACCGGCTGGGCCGCGACGCGGGATTCCGCGTCCCGGAAGGCTACTTCGACGACTTCAACGAGCGCATGGCATCCATGCTGCCCGAAGTGGAAATCACCGAGGTGGACCAGAAGCCCACGCTGTGGGTCACCATCAGGCCATATATTTACATGGCGGCAATGTTTGCCGGCGTGTGGTGCATGATGAAGGTGTTCAACGTGTTCAACCAGAGCGTCAGCGCCGAGCAGCGCGTGAGCGAGGTGGCTTCGAGCATCAACATCGACAACAACGCCGACGAGTTTATCATGAGTGGCGGTGCCAGCGACTACGACATCATGACCTACGAAGACAGCATCATGATGGACGAGGCACAGCCATGACCTAAAACAGACCTACTATGAGACGACTATTCATCCTGCTGATGCTTGCCACGCTCACCCTGGCGGCCACCGCACAAGGCAACCGCTCGAAATGGGGCAGCGAGATGCTCGAGGCCAAGCACAGAATGATTATAGAAGAAGTGGGACTCTCGCCCACGCAGCAAGAGCAGTTCATGCCCGTCTACGAGGAGATGGAGCGCGAAATCTACCAGACCAACCGCGACGCCCGCACGCTGGCGGCCAACGTAGAGAAGAAGAAGGCGCCCACCGACGCCGACTATGCCCAAGCCGCCGAGGCACTCTCCAAAGCCAAGGTGCGCGAGGGCGAAATCGAGGCCAAGTATTTTGAGAAATTCTCCAAAATGCTCACCAAGCGCCAACTGTTCCTGCTCAAGCAAGCCGAAGCCAAATTCACCCGCACCATGCTGCGAGGACGTCAAAAGAAATAAAACAATATTCGTTTCAAGAAACTAGCCTATCTAGCTCCGCTGGCCGTTCAGCCCCAACTAGATAGGCTAGTTTTGGCTATTACAACCGCAAACAACCCCATCCGTTGAACCCCGCAACAACCCATCGTCATGAAACACCTTATTATTAAATACCTGTTTATTGTCATCATTATGTCACTATTCCCATTCCACACGCGCGGCGGCACGAAAAAGGCTGCCGTCGATTTCAACTATCCTCAAGATGTGTCGAAAAACGCACTCAGCGACCTCGACCGCGCCCTGAAAAGCGGCGACGGACGGCTGGTGGTCGATGCACTGGTGCGCTACAGCGTGGCGCAAAGCACCATCTCGCCCGACAACTTGGCCAGCATCATCGACCGCATCGAGACCACCATGGCCCGCGAGAAGCACCACGAATACAAGGCGCTGCTCGCCTATCTCGAAGTAGAGGTGCTCGAAGCCTACCGCGATAACTACGGCCGCCGCGACCGCCTGAACCCCGAAGGCGATCCACTGCCTGCCGACTACAGCGAGTGGGACAACGACCAGTTCAACCGCCGCATTGGCCAGCTCATCACCCAGGCGCTGAGCCAGCCCGAGGCTCTGAAGCGCATCACCACCGCCAGCCTCGACGGCCTGCTCACCGCCAGCGAGCTGGGCTACACGCTCGTGCCCACGCTGTTCGAATTCCTATCGCTCAAGGGTCAGCAGGCCACCGAGGGCGGCGTGGACTCCGACCTCTACAGCCGCATCGTGGCCGACTGGGACGCCGCCACGCGCGACAATCCACCGGCCCACCTCTATGCACAGACCCTTCACACCGCCCGCGACTTCGCCGACCTCTATCACGAGTACAGCTACAACGAGCACTCGGCGCTCATGCTGCTCAAAATGCGATGGGACACCGACGCCTATCCGCTCATGAAGGACTACCTGACGCGGTTTCCCCGCTCGCCCTATGCCGCGAGCATCGCCAACCTAATCGCCGATTTCGAAGCGCGCGAAGTGGAACTCTCCTACCCCGAATATGCCACCTCGCACGAGCAAATCACCGTTGATGTGCGCAGCAAGAATGTGAACGACGTGACGCTGAACGTGTATCGCGTGCCCGACCACCTGCTTGCCAGCAACCGCTCGCGCTACGGGAGCGATTGGAAAGTAAACAAATTGCAGCCAGTGCACAGCCGGCAGGTGCACATCGACGGCGACATCCCCTTCCACAACAACACCACCCGCGTGACGCTGAACGCGCTGCCCTACGGCGTATACGTGATTCTGCCCTCCTATCAGGCCGAAGGCAACACCGTCGCCCTCAGCGAAGTGAGCCGCTACCGCCAGCTTGCCGTCACCGACCTGCTCACCATGAGCGTGAGCACCGTGAACGGCGGAACAGCCATTGCCGTCGACGCCGCCACCGGCGCCCCGCAGCAGGGCGTCAGGCTCACGGCCGAAGGCTTCGATGCCACCACCGGGGCCGAAGGCACAGCGGTCATCCCCGACGACGACCGCTACGACATCGTGGCCTCGCGCGGCGACGACCACTACGGCCCCATCCACAGCTGCTACGGCCTGGGCGGCTACAGCGAGCCGGCCAGCGCCAGCGCCGAAGTGTTTACCGACCTGGCCATCTACCGCCCGGGTGAGACCATCCAGTGGGCGCTGGTCCTCTACAAGAGCGGCACCGGTGTGCGCGAGGTGATGCCCGGCCAGCAGGTGAGCGCCGTCTTCAAGGACAGCAACGACCAGCCCATCGACACCGTGACGGCCACCACCGACGAGTATGGTCGTGCACAGGGAGCCTTCGTCATCCCCGCCGACCGCATGAACGGCCGATTCCGCATCGAGGTCAAGCACGGCCCGGCCATCGTGGCCTGGCATGCCGTGAACGTGAGCGAATACAAGACCCCGACGTTTGCCGTCACCTTCACCGATGCCAAGTCGAGCTTCGTGAAGGGTGCGCCGGTGAAGATGACTGGCACGGCCGAGACCTACAGCGGCATGCCGCTGGCCGGCACCGAGGTGAAGCTGCAACTGCGGCGCAACGAGTGGAGCTGGTGGTGGCGCTGGAGCTCGCGCGACAATGGCGAACTGCTGCGCGACACCGTGGTCACCACCGACGCGCAGGGACGGTTCACCATCGAGCTGCCCGCCGCCGACTTTGAGGAGAACCTCAACGAGTTCTGCCGCTGGGCATGCTACAGCTACACGCTCCATGCCAGCGTGACCGATGCCGCCGGCGAGACGCAGGAGCAGCAGCACAACTTCATCGTGGGCACACGCAGCGGCATCGAGCTGACGCAACACGACATCACCTGCCGCGGCGACAAAACGGTGAAACTGCCTGTCAAGTTCAACACCACGGTCGACAGCATCGCCAGCGTGATGTGCAAATTCATGCTCTACGACGAGAACGATGGCATCAAGGCCTACACCACCTTCCACACCGCCGACCCGGTGGTCAACCTGACCACCCTGCCCTCGGGCCGGTACAAGATGAAAATAGAGCTTTACGACGACGATGTAGAAGGCTTCGACGACGCGGGCAGCCATGCCGAGGGCACCATCACCCTCTACCGGCCCACCGACAGCCAGGCGCCCATCGCCGGCACCACGCTGTGGGTGCCCGACGACGGCAAGAGCGTAGACGAGCGCAACGTGGCCCACATCACCATCGGCACCAGCGCACCCGAGGCTCACATCTACTTCACGGCGCAGTCGCGCGACAAGGTCTACGGCGAGGGCTGGCTGCACTATGCCCCCGGCTTCCACGACCTGCCCATCCCCATACCGAGCGGCCGCGACGAGTTTGTGGTAGTGAACCTGATGAGCGTGCACGGCAAGGCCGTGAAGCACGAAACGGTGCACATCGCCGCCCCAGCGCTCGCCGAGCAGATGCACGTCAAGGTGACCACCTTCCGCGACCGGCTCGTGCCCGGCGACCATGAGCACTGGACGCTGCAACTCGTCGACAAGGACGGCCGTCCACGCCCTGGCGCGCTCCTGCTTGCCTTGACCGACAAAGCCATCAACACGCTGGCCGACAACACCTGGCACCTGAACGTGCCGCGGGAGTGGAAGTCGCTCTACACCCTTCGCTCACAGCAACTCTCCGGCACCCACTACCTCTCGCTCGACTGGCAACGCGACCACAGCGAAGAAAACGAAATTGCCGCGCCTCAGCTCTACCTCTACGGGCAGACTTTGTTCGGATTCGGACGAATGGAGGTGATGTATGATATGGCAGCACCAATGGCCGCTCCTATGATGAGGAAAAACGCAAGCATCCAAATGGAGGCAGCCTCAATGGCCACAATGGATGAGGCAGCCGCCGACTTCGGGGACGACTTCGGCTTCGATTCCGACTCCGAGGCCACGGGCGCATCGCCCCTGCTCGACAACGTGCCTTTGCGCGAGAGCGACATCAAGACCGCCCTGTGGTGCCCCATGCTCACCAGCGACAGCCAGGGCAACGTGCAGCTGGAGTTCGACGCGCCGCAGTTCAACACCACCTGGCTGCTGCAAGCCCTCGGGCTGGACAAGGACCTCTACACCGACCACATCACGCGCGAGGTGATTACCCAAAAACCTGTGATGGTGCGCGCCAACGCGCCGCGCTTCCTGCGCCACGGCGACCAGGCCACCCTCATGGCCCGCGTGCAGAACGCCACCGACGCTGCCACCCGTGCCACAGCCATCATCGAGCTTTTCGACCCACGCACGGGCAGCGTCTACACCACCCGCACCACCGCCGTCGACATCAACCCGCTTGGCACCGAGGTGGTGGCCATCGACTGGACCGTGCCGGCCGACATCCCCTTTGTGGGGCTGCGCGTCAAGGCTGCCAACGACGCCAGCGGCGACGGCGAGCAGGTGATGATTCCGGTGCTCGAGGCCGCCTCGCCTGTCATCGAGACGCAGCCGTTCTATGTGGAGGCCGGGCAACCGCACTTCACCACCGCCCTGCCCCCGGCAGCCCAAGGCGCCCGCGTCACGCTTGAGTATTGCGACAACCCGGTGTGGTATTGCGCCACGGCGCTGCCCACCATCTTCAGCGACAACTATGCCATCGCCACCCAGCTGGCGCACAGCCTGTTCGCCATCGATGTGGCGCAAGGCATCGCCAACCGCCAGCCGCAGATTGGCCAAGCCGTCGCCTACTGGAAGGCCAACGCCGCCGACAGCACCCTCACCTCGATGCTCGCCAAGAACCAAGACCTGAAAATTGGCACCCTGCTCGCCTCGCCGTGGGTGCGCGAAGCCGACCGGCAGACGCTGCGCATGTCGCGCCTCGACGAACTGTTCAACCCCACGCTGATGGCTGCCGAGCGCAGCAAAATCGTCGAAGCCCTGGGCAAGATGCAACTCGGCGACGGTGGCTGGCCGTGGTTCCAATATCCTGGCTGCAAGTCAAGCCTGTGGACCACGCAGGAGGTGCTCGAACTCATCGGTGAAATACGGCACATGGGCTACCTGCCTCAGAACGCCGCTCTCGACAAGATGGTGGAGCGGGCTGTGGCCTATTTTGACAAGGAATACCTGCGCATCTATCGCGAGCAGAAAGACAAAAAGGACTACAGTGCGTTCACCGACTACGCCTACGTGCGCACACTATTCAAGCACATCGAACTCAAGGGCGACAATCGCAAACTCTTCGCTGGCACCCTCAAGCAGATGTCGAAGGAGTGGCGCAAGGGTCTCTCGCTGGGTGAGAAGTCGTTCTTCGCCATGACACTGAACCGCAACGGCTACCAGAGCACCGCCCGCGACATTGTGGAGAGCGTGCGGCAGTTCGCGCTCACCAAGCCTGAACTGGGCATGTATTGGGACAACCTGCAGGTGGGGTGGCGCTACTTCGACAAGGTGGCCGTCACGGCCAACATTCTGCGCGCCCTGCACGAGTGCGACCCGCGCACCGACGAGGTGGACCAAGTGCGCAAGTGGATGCTGCTCATGAAGCAGACCAACGACTGGGGCTCGTCGAGCCTGGCCGCCGATGCGGTGGAGAGCCTGCTCACCACCGGCACGCCCTGGCTGGAGCGCAATCCGCTGCCAACCATCACCATCGGCGGTGAGCCGCTGGCGCTCGACCGCGTGGACGAATACCTGGGCTACTTCCGCAAGACCATCGAGGCCGCTCCCGGCGCCGCCATCGCCATCGAGCGCACCGGCAGCGGACCGGCCTGGGGTGCCGTCTACTGCCAGTTCACGGCACCGATGACCGCCATCCCCGACGTGGCCATCGACGAGCTGAGCATCACCAAGGAGTTTTACCGCTACGAGGCCGACGGCTCGTTGCAGCGTACCGAGGCCTTCGGCGTGGGCGACAAGGTGCAGGTGCGGCTGGTGATCAAGAACAACCGCGACCTCGACTTCGTGACCGTCAAGGACGAGCGCGCCGGCTGCTTCGAGCCGGTGGACCAGGTGAGCGGCTGCCGCGCGGCCGACCACTCGTGGTATTACATCGAAACCAAGGATGCCCTGACCAACCTCTTCTTCAGCGATTTGCAGAAAGGCACCCACGTCATCACCTACGACGTGCACGTCATGGCCAGCGGGCGCTTCAGCGCCGGCATCGCCACCGCGCAGTGCCAGTACGCGCCGCAAATCACGGCTCACAGCGCCGGCCGCCAAATCAAGGCCAACAAGCAGGGCAACAACTGAATGACACCGACTTGACAACAAGAAGGTGCGCTCCCACCGAATTTTAGACTATAAGAACAAAAGAAATCATAATTTCGTGGCAGTAGGGCCATGACCTGTCATGGCCGGATGACCGAATGGGTTGGTAATCAATGCTTCGGCAATCGGGCGTGGCAGGTCACGCCCCTACTGCTTTGCTGGCTTCGCCCAAAGCCATCGCCATGCGTGCCGACGGACGCTTCTTCG
>CAMVDK010000152.1 GCA_947166165.1 uncultured Porphyromonadaceae bacterium | reverse complement strand
GCCGGCGGGTGCCTCGCGCTTGCATCGCGCCACGCGCTGCCCCGTGGCGATGGCCTCTTCGGCCACGAAGCGGTTGAAGGCTACGGGCCGGCCGAAGTCGAGCAAGAGCGAGGCCTCGGTGACGCCGTCGTCGGTTGCCCAGTAGGTGTCGGGGCGGCCGTCGATGGCGCACGAGGCGGCGAACAGCGGGTCGCCGCCGCGCGTGTTGGAGGCCGTGGCGGTGGCCGTGCGCGCCAGGTCGTGGCCATAGGCGCGCTCCAGGCGCTGGCCGAACGCCACCACGCGCGCACTGTCGGCGGGATGGATGCGCCCGTCGGGGGCGATGGGCAGGTTGAGCAGCAGCGTGGAGTTGCGGCCCACCGACTTGCAGTAGGCCTCCATGAGGCGGTCCACCGACTTGACCTGCCCGTTCTCACGCTCGTGGAAGAACCACCCCGGGCGGATGCTCATGTTGGTCTCGGCGGGTACCCAGACATCGCCTGTGGGCACGCCTTCGCGCAGCTCTCGGGCGCTGGCGGGGCCTTGACGGCTCATCAGGCTCCAGTTGGTGACGCCGGCCTCACCGTCCTCGTTGCCCACCCAGCGCAGCTGTGCCAGGTCGCCGCCGTCGTTCCACACCAGGCAGTGCGGCTGCAGCGTGTGCACCAGCTCGTAGGTGGCGGGCCAATGGTAGTAGGTGGTGCGGTCGATGGTGCGCGTGGTGTCGGCACCGCCATACCAGCCGCTGCCGCCGTTGGCTCCGTCGAACCACACCTCGAAGATGGGGCCGTAGTTGGTGAGCAGTTCGCGCAGCTGCCGGCGGAAGTAGTCGATGTAGGCCGGACTGCCGTAGTGGGGGTGGTGGCGGTCCCAGGGCGAGAGGTAGATGCCCAGCTTGAGTCCCTCGTCGCGGCAGGCGTCGGCCAGCTCGCGCATCACGTCGCCGTGGCCGCCGCGCCAAGGCGATGCCGCCACGGTGTAGCTGGTGGCGGCCGATGGCCACAGGCCGAAGCCGCCGTGGTGCTTGGCGGTGACGATGATGCCCTGCAGCCCCGCCTGCCGGCACACGCGCGCCCACTGGCGGCAGTCGAGGGCGGAGGGGGCGAACAGCGAGGGCGACTCGTTGCCGTAGCCCCATTCCTGGTCGGTGAAGGTGTTGAGGGCGAAATGCACGAAGGCATAGCGCTCCATGCGTTGCCAGTTGAGCTGCTCGGTGGTGGGCAGCGGTGGGCAAGGGGCCGGGGCGGCCACAAAGCGGCGCAGCTCGTAGAGCGCGGGCAGCGCACGACCCGTGCGGCTGTCGAACAAGCCCCGGTTCAGTCCACCGCCGCGATGGCCCGTCAGCCCGTGGCGGTTCTCCTCGGGAAACCACCAGAAGAGGCCCGTCACATTGGCGTGCCGCCGCAGTTCGGCCACGAGGGCGGCGGTGAACTGCCGCTGGCCCTCGATGGTGCCCGGCGGGCACTGCGCGAAGTCCTCCTCGCCACGGTTCACGCCGTCGTGCTCGTAGTAATAGGCCGCCTCGACCATCATCACCGGTTTGGAGGCGAAGTGGACCGCCAGGCTGTCGAGCGTGGTGCCCAGATTGGCGATGGTGCCGTGCCACATGGGGTAGTAGCTCAGGCCGATGATGTCGTAGTCGATGCCGGCGCTCTCCAGTCGGCTGTAATAGGCTTTGGTGACGGGCCAGGAACCGGCCTTCTCAGTGTGGATGATGATGCCCGCCTTGGGGCACACCTCGCGGCAGGCGCGGCATCCGGCGGCGAGCAGCGTGGTGAGCGCAGGCCATCCATCGCTGCCTGTGGGGTCGACGTGCCCCGTGGGCCACATCATGCCGTTGGTGATTTCGTTGCCCACCTGTATCATGGCTGGCTCGGCACCGGCCTCGACGAGTGCTTGCAGGCAGTGGCGCGTGTAGCGGTAGAGGCTGTCGGCCATGCTGGCGATGTCGAGTCCCTGCCAGCGCGCAGGGGTGAACTGCTTGGCGGGGTCGGCCCAGGTGTCGCTGTAGTGGAAGTCGAGCATCACCTCGAAGCCTCGGTCGCGGATGGTGCGGCACAGGTCGACCACATAGTCCAGGTCCTGGCACACGCCCTCGTCGCGGTGGCGGCCGGGAGCGTGCTGCGGGTCGACGAACAGGCGCACGCGCATCATGTTCCATCCTTGCTGGGCGAAGAGGTCGTAGGGGTCCACGGTGCGGCCCGTGGAGTCGCGGTATACGGCGCCGCGCTGTTGCAGCGAGGGCAGCATAGAGATGTCGCCGCCCAGCCACAGGCGGGTGCCGTCGGTGGCCCAGGCGGCCAACATCGCCGCGGTGGCGAGCAGGATGAGGGCAAAGCGTTTCATTTGCATTTGGGTTTTGTGGTTTTCTAGATGAACTAGGTTAACTAGTTATTCTAGATGGCAAAGATAGTGCTTTTTGCTGGATTGGCCAAAAAACGGCAGTGGCCACCGGCCCCGGGTGGGGGACTGGCGGCCACTGTCTTTGGCTGGAGAAAGTTTTTTGGGTGGGGTCACTCCACCACCACCTTGCGCGCTGTGCCGTCGCTCATGCGGATGATGACCACGCCACGGTAGTCGCGCCCGACGCGCTGACCGGCGGCGTTGAAGCGTGCCACCTCCACGGCTTGACGGTCGGCGTTCAGGTCGCCCACCTGGGTGATGACACCGTCATGCACCTTGCCTTCCACCTGGAACGCGCTGATGGGGTAGACCATGTAGTTGCCCGACACCTGCTGCCCTTCGGCTCGGCGCGGGGCCTTGAGCGTGGATGCGGAGGCCTGCTCACTCTTGACCAGGGCGGTGAACGAGTAGACGGTCTCGTTCTCGAGCGTGGGCAGCGTGCCGGGATACTCGGCGTCGTTGATGTAGAAGCCGCCCTTCAGGTTCTGCCAGTTGCTGGCTTGGCCCGTGCTTTGGTCGAAAGTCTTGATGGGAACCACGAAACATTGGTTCTCCGCATCCCACATGGCCCAGTGAATCACGGCCACCTCCATGGGCTTGGGCGTGACGAAGAAGTAGTTCTTGCCGTCGTCGCCCGTCTGCGAACCGACGAAGTTGCAGGTGATGAACGTGTTCATTTTCTCCATGTAGGGGCTGGAGGGCGTGGCGTGGAGCGTGGGCTGCGAACTCATGCTGAACACGGGGTTGGTGGCGTTGGCATAGGTGCCTTTCACCCCCTTGATGAGCTTGCCCACCAGCTGGGCTTCGCTGGCGGTCCACTCGCTGCCGTCGGTGCGCTGCAGGGCCACCCAGTTGCTCTGGTCCCAACCGGTGCGGCCTTCCATGAGACCGTACTGAGTCACGAAGTCAATCTCGTCGGCTGTGGCCTCGGTCTTGCCGGCATAGCCATTGGCGTCCTTGCAGAAGAGCTTCTTTCCGTCGTTGGAAATGGCCACCACCTCCAGGTCGCCGTCCACGAGCTTGTAATACTGCCCCTCGTTGCCGTCCTTCACCAAGTCGGCCAGGGTGACAGCATTCGGCAGCGGTGTGCGGAAGGCCACTTCGTAGGTAAAGCCACGGTAACCGCCCACGGCCACGAAATAAATCTTGTTGGCATCCAGCTCGGCCGAGGTCAGCGTCACCTGACCGCTAGTCGTGCTGGTCTGAATGTCGGTACGCGTTTCGCTCTGAGTGAGGGAGCCATCGGCATTCTCAGTCAGCTCGTAGATTTGGATGAATGCAGGATAAGTGCTGGATACGCCACTATTGTTGTAAGCGTATGCCTTCACCTGGGTGCAATTGGTCACATTGTAAATGCCGTAGAAGATGGTGGTGTTGGACGTGGAATTACTCTCGGCACCACCCATCATGTGGGCATAGTTGCCATCTTCATCTGCCAAATCGTCTCTCTTAAAGTACTCGTAGCCTTGGAAGACATCGGTGGCAGTCCATTGATGCCCATACCATCCGCCGTTTGCGCTCGAAGACACAGCGCACCAGTTTTGGTCGTTGTAGTTCCATGCGTAATAGGGCATAGCTGCAGGCAGGGTGAGCCAAGCCACATTGTCGGCAGCGTAGGTTTCGTCGTCGAATTTGTAGGGATGGTCGAAGATTCCGTCATACCACTCGCCTGTGCCGATGGTGGCATATTTAGCAATGTCGAGGTAATTGCTGTAGGCCGAGCCTTTCTCGCCCACGGCACCATATAGAACGGTCTTTGCCGTGGCTGTTCCGCTGGTGAAGTTGACCTGTGCGCGATACGAGCCCATTTGCTCGGGAGCGACGAAGGTCACCGTCACCGTCGCGCCAGCCATGGCCTCGGCGGCGGTGATGGACGTCGGCGACACGCTGTAGCACCCATTCGGGTCGGTGAGCGTCACCGTCACATCCTCGGTCAAACGTGCTCCCGTCACCGTAATCGTCTCGGTGATGGTCTGTCCCGGCTCAGCAATGATGTCCTTGCCAGTAGGCGAAGCCACCAGCGTCGGGGTGTTCAGCGGAGTCTGGAAACCGATTTCGTAGAGGTCGGAGTAATCGTTATACACGCTCACTTTATAAATCTTATTTGCATCCAATGAGCTAGAAGTGAGAACCTCAGTAGATGTCGTAGTATTCTGTAGAGTCTCTACTGGTGTTGTAGAAGCTGAAAGCGTACCGTCAGAATTCTCAGTGCACTCATAAATGTAAATCTTCAATGGGTAGCTTGTCGAACTTCTATTATAAGCAAATTGCTTGATTTGAGTGCAATTAGTAACATAGAAGTGCTGATAAGCCTCAACCCAGCCTGCTGCATAACTTGTGTTGCTGCCAAAGTAGCTATCATCGCCCAAGAAGATGTCTGTTGCACTCCAAGAAGTTGATGTGTTCTTTGTAGCTTCAACTAAGAACCAGTTCTGGTTGGCATCGGTCTGCTGTGCGCCGTAGTTCGACAGGGTGAGCCATGCGCAGTTGTCGCTGGCGTACTCTGTGTACTTGTAGATGCTCTCCATGCCGGTGACGGTGGCACCGGCCTCGTCGATGGTGGCATACTTGGCGATGTTCAGATAATTGTCGCTGGCAGTGCCATTATCACGGCAAACGCCAGTCAGATTCACCGTAGCGGTGAGGTCGCCACTGGTCAGCGTCACCGTTCCAGTGAAGGTGCCTTCGTCGGCGCTGGTGAACGACACAGTCACGTCCTTGCCATCCATTGCCTCTTGGGCGCTGATGGTGGTCGTGGGCACGCTGAACACGCCGTTGGCATCGGTTAGCGACACAGTCACCGGGCTGGTGAGCTTCTTGCCCTTCACATTGAAGGTAGCAGTTCCAGTTTCGTTAGGAGTCGTACGAATCGACACCTCAGCAGGCGTAGCCGATAGAGTCGGCTTGTTCAGCGGAGTCTGGAATCCGATTTCGTAGAGGTAGCCACGTGCTTGACTAGCAACAATCTTGTAAATCTTTGTTTCGTCAAGTTCTGTCAGAGAGATACTGCCAGCGCCTGAATTGGTCAAACTTCCACTCTTAGTGGCTGTCGAATTAACACTTAAAGAGCCATCATTATTAATACTACATTCATAGATTTTGAATGAAGTAGGATATGATGTTGAAGTATTTCTTTGACTTGCATACAACTTAACAGCTGTTGTGTTTGTCACATAGAATGTAACTGACTTTTCTGTTTTACTATTTTGACTATTGGTTCCAACAGCCATTGAAGTAGTTGAAGTGAAATAGTTGCTGCTGCCGAGATAAATGTCGGTTGAAGACCACGTCGTAGAACCACATTGGTTAGATGCTGTCACGTTTGTCTCAATCCACTTTTGTGGCGAACCGCTGTTGAAAGTTGAGCTGTTGGTTGAATACTTAGCTCCAACAAAAGCACCATACATAGGTAGAGTAAGCCAAGCCACATTGTCGTTAACGTATTCTTTATATGTATACAGCTTATTGACGAGGGATGTGTTCCATCCAGCCTCGTCGATGGTGGCGTACTTGGCGATGTCGAGGTAGGCGTCGCTCGCCGTGCCGCCGCTCGAAACTTCGGCATTGAGCGCAATCGTGATGTTTTGCAATCCGCTAGTGCTCACCGTGATGCTGCCGGTGTAAGTAGTCTCCTCGGTAGCGCTGAAACTGACTGTAACCGTCTTGCCAGCCTCGGCTTCTGCCTTGGTGACAGCAGCATCGCTGAGGCTGAACACGCCGTTTGCATCGTTCAGTGTAAGTGCGACGTCGCCCAGCAGGTATTCACCATTGAGGGTGAAGGTCTGCGTGGCTTGCTCATCAGGCTCGACGGAGCCAAAGTTGATGCTCTGGGTCGTAGTAGTGAGGGCGGGCTGATGTTCTACGGCGTGGGCGTTGAGCGTGACCGTTTTTGCCGTAGCACCGGTGCTGTTGAGCGTGATGGTGGCATTATATTCGCCTACGGCAGTGGGGGCAAAGGTCACGGTAATCTCACGACCAGAGCCGTTTGCCACAGCCGCTGTAACGGTTTGCTGACTCATAGAGAACACACCGTTGGGGTCGTTGAGTGTTAACGTGACACGGTCGCTCAAGTCAGCACCTGTAACGGTAAACTTCTTTGTCGAAGTCTCGTTCACATAGGTGGCGTTGAACGAGAGCGCGTTGCTGCTCACATTGATGGTGGGCGTAATCACATGACCCGTTCCCGACAGGTTCACAGTCACGTTCTGAGCGCCGTTGCTGGCGAGGGTCACAGTGCCAGTATAGTTACCGTCGCTAGTCGGGGTAAACGTCACAGTGATGACCTTGCCATTGGCGGCCTCAGCAGCGGTGATGCTGTTGCTGCTCAAGGCAAAGGCTCCATTGCCGCCACTCAGCGTAGCAGTGATGTTTCCGTTGAGGTGTTCACCAGTCACGGTGAATGAGGCCTGTCCGTTGCTGCCCACGTTCACAGTGCCGAACGACACGCTCGTCGGGTTGGCGGTAATGGTGGGAACTGGCAGTGTCACCGACTTTACATTACTCCAAGCACTCTCGGTGGCCTGCGAAGCATTAACTGGAACTGCTTTGACCTTAAAGGTGTAAGTCGCGCCAGCTGTAAGTCCCGTCACAGTGTAAGTCTTGGCAGTGATGCCAGTCTGATTAAGCACGGTAGTGTTTCCTTGTAACACTTGGAGCGTATATGTGCAATTCACACTTGACGTATGCGTCCAAGAAGCGACGAACGAGGTGAACTGTACATTACTTGCATCAGCAAGGACGGGCGCAGCGAGCGAAGGTATCTGTCCCTTGATATACCAGAACGAAGCCGTGCCATCTGAATTCAAGGTGATTTCAGTCACAGGTTTGTTGACCGTTCCTGCACCTCCTGTTGAACTCGACAATGTGCCATTGGCACTCATATTGGCTTTCATAGCCGGAGATGATGTAGTTGTGAAAGCGTAATTTGTCTCTCCATAGAGGTCAGCGTTTTCAGTGGCAGTGGTCAGTCTATTATCAGCTGGTATAATTGTAGCCAGCTGGACAGCCTGGTTATTCACCGTGTTGGCTGTCCAGCGGTCAGCAACATAGGTGAAATGAGTAATCAACACACCTTCATCCGGAA
>CAMVDK010000151.1 GCA_947166165.1 uncultured Porphyromonadaceae bacterium | reverse complement strand
AGGGGCATCGGCTGGCGGTCATTTCACCTCCCAGGTGTCGCCCGACATCACCACGTCGCGCAGACAGCTGAAGCCATGCAGCTGCTTGGCCTGCTCGACCTGCTCGGCAACGGCGCGCTCGTAGCTCGGTGCCTCGACATCGCGAATCACGCCAACGGCCACCGGCAGGTCGGTGCCGTCCATCATGGCGAGCATCTGGTGCACGAAGAAGTTCTCGCAGTGAGCGTCGTGGACGAGGATGTCGTCGAGGGTGTAGCCGTCTTCACCAATGGTCACGGCCTTGAGTCCGAAGCCTTCCTGCACCAGTCCGCGGTTGTTCTCCTTGCCGAAAATCATCTTCTGCCCATGCACGAGGTGGATGGTGCGGTCGGCGCGGTGTTCGCGGTCGGTGATGGGGTTGTGGATGCCGTTGTTGAAAATCATGCAGTTCTGCAGAATCTCCACCACCGAGCAGCCCTTGTGCTGCGCGGCAGCTACCATGACCTCCTGGCTGGTGGCCAGGTCGACGTCGATGCTGCGGGCGAAGAACGTGCCACGAGCGCCAAACACGAGTTCGGCGGGGATGAACGGGTCTTCGGTGGTGCCATAGGGCGACGACTTCGACTTGAAGCCGCGTGCGCTCGTGGGCGAGAACTGGCCCTTGGTCAGGCCGTAGATGCGGTTGTTGAGCAGCAGCAGGTTCAGGTCCACATTGCGGCGCACCTCGTGGATGAAGTGGTTGCCGCCGATGGCCAGGCAGTCGCCGTCGCCGCTCACCTGCCAGACGGTCATGTCGGGGTTGGCGGTCTTGAATCCGGTGGCCACCGCGCCACCACGACCGTGGATGGTGTGGAAGGCGTAGGTGTGCACATAGTAGGGCAGGCGCGAGCTGCAACCGATGCCCGAGATGACGGCGGTCTTTTCGGGCGGGATGCCCAGCTGCGCCATCGACTTGAGCAGCACGTTGAACACGGCGTGGTCGCCACAGCCCGGGCACCAGCGGATGGGCTGCTGGTTCTTGTAGTCTAAGGGCTTATAGCACTGTGCGGCCTCTGCGGCCGGGATGTTCTTGTTCTCTTCCATAATCAAATCTCCTCCTCCATCATGATGTTTTTCACTCCGTCGACAATCTCCTGCACCAGGAACGGCTGTCCCTGCACCTTGTTGATGTGGCAGATGTTCAAGTTGGGAATCTTGCTTTGCAGGTAGCTGGCCATTTGGCCGGTGTTGAGCTCGGCCACAATCACCGTCTTGAACCGGCTGAGCAGCTCGGCGGTGTTTTTGGGCAGCGGGTTGATGTAGCGCAGCTGCGTCATGGCCACGCGGTAGCCGTCGGCGTTGAGGTGCTCGACGGCGTCGAGGATGTGCCCATAGGTGCTGCCCCAGCCCACGATGATGGTGTCGGCGCCGGTGTCGCCCTTGAGCTTGAGTTCGGGAATCACGTTGGCGATGTTGGCCACCTTGTTGCGGCGCGTCTCCACCATGTGCGCGTGGTTGATGGGGTCGTTGCTCAGGATGCCGGTGCTGTAGTCCTTCTCAAGTCCTCCCACGAGGTGCTCGAGTCCGGGCGTGCCGGGGATGGCCCAGTAGCGTATGCCCAGGGCGTTGCGCATGAAGGGAGTCCAGGTGGGCTTCACGGCATCGGGCACATAGTTGGGCTTGATGACGGGATATTCGCCTTCTTCGGGAATGCGCCAGGCGCTGGAGCCGTTGGCGATGAAGGCGTCGGTGAGCAGGATGACGGGGGTCATGTGCTCGATGGCGATGCGTGCGGCCTGGAAGGCCATCTTGAAGCAGTCGGTGGGCGAAGCGGCGGCGAGCACCACCAGCGGACTCTCGCCACTGCGGCCGTAGAGTGCCTGCAGCAGGTCGGTCTGCTCGGTCTTGGTGGGCAGTCCGGTCGACGGGCCGCCGCGCTGCACGTCGATCACCACCAGCGGCAGCTCGGCCATCACGGCCAGGCCCAAGGCTTCGCTCTTGAGCGCCAGACCCGGTCCGCTGGTTGAGGTCACGGCCAGATGGCCGGCAAAGGCGGCTCCGATGGCCGAGCAGATGCCTCCAATCTCGTCCTCCATCTGGATGGCTTTCACGCCCAGGTCGCGGCGCTTGGCCAGCTCGTGCAGGATGTCGGTGGCCGGAGTGATGGGGTATGACCCCAGGAAGAGCGGCCGGCCGCTCATCTCCGAGGCCTTGATCAGACCCCATGCGGTGGCCTTGTTGCCGCTCACGTCGGTGTAGGTGCCGGGACGCACCTCGTCGGTCTGGATGCGGTAGGTAGACACCGACGCGTGGATATTGTGGCCGTAGTTGTAGCCGCCCTTGACCACCAGCTCGTTGGCCTCATAGACCTGCGGCTTGTCGGCAAACTTGGCTTTGAGGAACTTGAGCGGGGACTCCATGGGGCGGTTGAAGAGCCAGCACACGAGTCCGAGTGCGAACATGTTGCGGCACTTGAGCTGTGCCTTGAGGTCCATGCCCGTGTCCTTGAGGGCTTCCTTGACCATGGTGGTGATGGGCACTTCCATCACTTGCGCCCGGAGTCCGAGCTCTTCGTAGGGGTTGTTGGTGGTGTAGAGTGCCTTGTCGAGTCCGGCCTGCGTGAAGGTGTCGATGTCGACAATGGCCGCGCCGCCCTTGCGCAGGAACTGTGCGTTCTGCTTGAGGGCGGCCGGGTTCATGGCCACAAGCACGTCGCACTCGTCGCCCGGCGTGTGCACGCCGTGGCCGATGTGAACCTGGAATCCCGACACACCGCCCAGCGAGCCTTGCGGGGCACGCACTTCGGCGGGATAGTCGGGGAAGGTGGAGATGCGGTCGCCCAGACCGGCACTCACATTCGAGAAGATGTTGCCAGCCAGCTGCATACCATCGCCGCTGTCGCCCGAAAAGCGCACCACGATGCTCTGCCTGAACTGGACTTTTGCTTTTTCTGTCATGTTGAAATTTTCTGAGGTGTTTTGAAAATCGGTGCAAAGCTACAACTTATTTTCCTGATAGCGAAACTTTTTCGTGAATATTTTTCCAATATTCTCAAAAACACCCTCAGCCGCCCTGAGGAAATAGGAGAACTAGTTGAACTAGGAGAACTAGGAGAACTAGGAGAACTAGGAGAACTAGGAGAACTAGAAAAACTGGCATCTCTACTCCTGCGGCTTGTAGAGCACGAAGTAGGGGTCGGAGTAGACGGGGCGGTAGTGGTGCTGCTCGAGCCAGTTGTTGAGCACTTGCAGCTTGCGGTTGTCCTGATAGGTGTTCTGCGCGCCGTAGTCGGTGAGGAATTGTTCGTTGGGTTCGCCCCACTGGGGGCCGAGGGTGTTGAACTTCTGCTGCAGCACGGGCGGCAGTTCGCGCCGGGCGGCCTCTTGGAGCCGCTCGCTGAGCATGGCCGCGCTGAGCTGCTCCACCCACGAGCAGCCGAGGTAGGGATGCGTGTGGGTGAGGTAGTTCATGGCGGGAATGCTGCCGTAGGCCATGAGTGTGGTGCCGGGCTTGATGTGCGGCTCGATGCCGCGCAGCACGGTGGTGATGGCCACGGCACGCTCGCGGGTGGTGAGGATGTGTGCCGCCCGGGGATGCTGGACGGTGAAGCGCTTGTCGAGCAGCGAGCCTCCGTCGAAGTAGGCGCCGCCGGCCACCATGCGCACGGCACACACCGCCAGCAGCGTGGCCGGCAGGGCGATGCGCGGGCGGCGCAGCCACCAGATGGCGGCCACCGGCGCGGAGAGCCAGCAGACGATGGTGCCGTTGTTGTAGGCACCGTCGCTGCCCAGGGGCATGATGAGCATCACGGCAAGCGCCATCACGGCGAGCCAGAGCCGGCTGTCGTCGGCCCCTTGCCGCCAGGCGCGCCACTCGGCGATGATGACTGCCGCGCACCCCGCCAGACACATGGCCCACATGGGCTCGAGCGGGTGCATGCGCGCGGTGAACCACACCATGAGCGCCACCGCGGCAGCCTGCACGGCCCAGGCGAGCCAGCGCTGCGTGCAGCGTGTGGCGGCCCACCATGCAGCGGCCACCGGCACGGCGAGCTTGACGCCGGCCCAAAGGGCGATGGCGTAGAAGCGGAGCTGAGTGGTGATGAGTTGGCCGGTGGTGTGCGATGCGGTGCCACTGGTGTCGCCGGCCATGGCCTGCAGGTCGCTGAGCACCTGCATCATCGCGGCATAGTGGGCCGGAGGCATGGCAATCACCACCAGACAGACGGTGAAAGCCGCCACCAGTGCGATGAGCGCGCCGGTGAGGACGGCCTGCCGCCAGCCGTAGCGGCGGGTGCAGGCGGCCATGAGCAGCGGCAACAGAGCCATCGACAGGCCGAGAAGGTTGGGGATGCGCATCAGCACGTTGAGCCCGACGAGCACGCTGGCAAGCACCACCCAGCCGGTGCGCCGCGCGGCTATTCCGCGCCACATGGCCAGCACGGCGGCCACATAGAGCACGATGGTGCACAGGTCGTAGCTGAGCGTGTAGGGCGGAGCGATGAACGTGACCACCACCAAGGCGCATCCCAGCGCGAGGGCGCGCTCGTCTACGTGACGGCGCAGGGCCAGCCACAGCATCAGGGCGCAGAGCGTGTTCATCGCCACGCCGGCCACGCGCATCCCGGCCATGCCCATCGAGGGGAAGAGCCACTGCAGCGTGCCACCCACGATGCCACTGAGGTAGTACATGAAGTTGTACTCCACGCTCGCGGGGTGGGTGAAGATGTTGTCGTAGAAGGTGAGATAGAAGCCCGCGTCGGCCAGGTCCATGCCGAAGAACACGCCCAGCAGCTGGTAGAGCACGAGCAGCGCAAGCACGGCGGCGAACAGGCGGCCAGGATGCCGCTCCACGTAGGGCAACCTGTCGCGGGTGACGGCGAAGCTGCGGTAGTATGGCTCGTCGGCATGGTCGAGCAGGCAGCGGTCGCCGCGGCTGTCGCCGTAGGCCACCAGCGGCCGCTGCTCCACGTCGGGGACGGCCTCGAGCAACCGGCGCCATTTTTCCGGCCCATTGCAGTTGGGGGTGGCAAACCGGCCGGTGAGGCGGCCGTCGTCGTCCACCTCAAGCTCGGTGCCCACCACGGCCACCGGCCGGCCGCTGAAGCAGGGTTCCACCCAGTTGCGCACGCTGGCGGTGAGCACCACCACTTGATGGCCGTCGTCGAGGGCCTTAGCCATCGCTGCCTCGGCTTGCGGATTGACCTCGGCGGCCAAACGCTGCCCGAAGCTGCGGCAACGCTTGTTGAACTCATCGACGGGCATCCCCTCAACGAAGTGGCCTATGAGCCGCTCCTTGGCCTTGCCGCCGTCGAGCAGCCGCAGCTTCCAGGCCACAATCCACGGCAGGCACACGAGCAAGCCCCACCAGTAGCGCCATAGGCCGAAGGCGTGCTGGAGGAACAGGGGCAGCGAGTCGTGCCGGATGTAGGTGCCGTCGAAGTCGAAAACAACCGTCCGTTTCATGGCCGTCTCAGCAATAGATAATCACCACGAAAGCCAGCACCCAGCAGGCGAGGCACACTTGGATGAAGCGGTCGTGGGCCAGCACCCGGGTGGGGCTGCCGCTCTTGTTCTCGACGAGTGTGATTTGCAGGTAACGGAGGATGCCTGCCAGGGCGAATACCGCTGTGCAGTAGATGTGGTGGTTGCCCAGGCGGGCGGTCACCTCGTCGCTCATGGTATACATCATGTAGGCCACCAGGGTGATGGTGGCCACCAGGGTGAGGGCCATGTTGATGAACTCGATGTTGTAGTTGGCCGCCCCTCGCCTGACCACCTTTCCGCTCTCGGCCTGGAGCACCACGTCGTCGCGCCGCTTGCCCAGCACGAGCAGCAGCGCGAGCAGGAAGGTCATCACCACAAGCCACTGCGACAAGGCGATGCCCGTGGTGAGCGAGCCGGCCTCGACGCGCATCACATAGAACACGGCCACGACGAGCACGTCCACCAGGCTGATGTGCTTGAGCCACGAACTGTAGGCCACGTTGAGCACCAGATAGGCCGCCATGAGCCACAGCATGGCTGGCGGCAGCAGCCACCAGGTGAGCACAGCGGCCAGGGCCACGCAGGCGGCACACAGCGCCCATCCGGCCGCCACAGGCACCGCTCCCGAGGCTATCGGCCGCCGGCACTTGGTGGGGTGCTGGGCGTCGGCCTCGCGGTCGAGGATGTCGTTGAGGCAGTACACGGCGCTGGCGGCCAGCGAGAACACCAGGGCGGCGACCAGCGCACGCACGAGCAGGCGCACATCGGTCATCTGCTGGCCGAAGAACAACGGCAGCAGCACAAACGCGTTCTTCACCCACTGCGCGGGGCGCAGCAATCGGATCATGGGGGGCAGGGACATTGGCTTATGGTGTCGGCTACAAGGGTGGGTAAATGGATAGAAAATGCAAAATTACGAAAAGTTGTGCGAATGCCGGCAACCGACGGGGAGCTTTTTTGCGTGGTGGGTCATCGCAGCTCGGCCAGCCGCTTGGGGTCGCCCACAATCCAGAGGATGTCGCCGGCCTGGAATTCGAAGTCGGGCGTGGGGGTCTCGTAGTCGTCGTCGCCGCGCTGCACGGTGACGAGCAGCGACTCGTAGTCCTCGCGCAGGCGTGCGTGGCGCAGCTGCTTGCCCACCAGCGTGGAGTGCTCGCCCAGGGTGAAGTGGGTGAGCCGGGTGTCGGCGGGGCTGGCCGGCTGCGGCTGCTGGCCGGCCTCGACCAGCGGGAGCATGGCCTGGATTTGCTCGTCGGTGCCGATGACGCCCAGCACGTCGCCCGGAAAGATGCGCATCTCGCCGGTGGGCACCGGGTAGAGCCGGCCGCCGCGCTGGATGTTGACCAGGTTGACGCCATGCCGCTGACGGATGTTGGCGTTCTTGAGGCGCTCGCCCACGAAGGGACAGTCGTGCCCCACGCGCATATAGGCCAGGTGGAGGTCGCTCACCAGGTTGTTGCCGCGGCCCGTGCGGCGGTTCTCGCGCACGTTCACGTTGCCGATGAACCGCTTCTCGAGCAGCGCGACGCGCTTCTTGTAGAAGGGGGCGAAGAGCAGGGCTATCATGAGCACGAGCACGAAGCCCACCAGCAGCGACATCTGGCTCGACATGACCTCGTAGCGGTAGAGCACCGACGACACGAACGCCGTCGACACCACCAGCCCCAGCAGCACCATCACCACGATGGGCACCACCGACACGCGCCCCATCTCGCTCGCGAGCAAGTCGCGCTCGCGCTGCTTGATGCTGGGGCGGGTGATGGCGTAGAGAAACGGCGAGAGGATGGCCACCGTGGCCACCACCCCGATGAGGTCGCCGCCCCACTCGTTGAGCCACTTGGTGAGCAGCGGCTGCGCATAGTTGCAGCTGGCGTAGGTGATGGCGAAAGCCACCACCGAATAGAGCAGCATCCGCAGGGCGTAGCGGCGCACGATGCTGCTCCACAAGCGGTGCGACTCGGGGGCCTCGCTCTGCGCCGCCTGGGCGCTGTAGCCGTTCAGTAGCCGAGTCCAGGTGGAGGGCAGCACGCGCTCCAGCAGCG
>CAMVDK010000150.1 GCA_947166165.1 uncultured Porphyromonadaceae bacterium | reverse complement strand
GTTGTCCTTCTTGTTGCCACGCACAAATGGAAATTCTCCCGGAAGAGGCTCCGTAGCCTTGAGGTCCTTGATGTCGACTCCGCGGTAAAGCGGCTGGACATTGAAGCCCTCGTTGGTACGCCAAACCATTTTCTTGTCGAAGTCGGCACCTTTCAGGTCGACCTCGGCCTTGGCGCGCCACTCCTCGGGAGTGACCGGCGCAAATTGCTCAAACAGTTTTTTTCTGTCTTCTGCCATGATTCTTTATAATTATATAGTAACTGTGTTCTCTCACCATCGAGTCCGTATATCAGTGCCAAACCACTGCGCACTCGAATTCAATCTGCAAAATTACAAATAATTATCTACATCAATCCACTTTTAAGACGAAAATCCACTCCATTTTCAGCTTGCTTAACTATTTAAGGTGGGTTCTATAAATTGCTAGAGGTCTCAAGCCCTTGGGGCGACAGCGTTTCGCTGCGCCAGCGCAGCCGTCAGTCAACATGAAGCGGCCGCCCGTGTTGCCGGGGCGGCCGCTTGTCGGATTCGGTCTGCCGTGCGCTCATGCGCGCTGTGCAGACGCTGCGCTCAGTGGCGCATTGTGGGGATAGGTTACTTCACAACCTTGGTCACGCTCTTGGTGCCGTCGGCATACTTGGTGACAACCACGTTGATGCCCTCGAAGGGAACGTTGCTCACCTGGCCGTTGACGTTGACATACTCAACGCTGGCCACAGTCTTGGCGTTCACATCGTTGACAGCGGTGACGGTGGGAACCACCACGGCGTACTCGGGACGTAGCGGGGTGATTGCCTCGTTGGGATCGGCCTCGGCGCGCTTCATGCCAGCGGGAGCGGCAGCAGCGGTGCGCGGGAAGGCGAAGCGGCGGAACGTCTCATAGCCGTTGTCGCAGGCATAGAGGTTGCCGGCATAGTCCCAAGCGATGTCGTTGAAGCCACGCACGTCGGTGCTGGTCACGGTCAGGGCATTGTCAAAGTCGATTTCGGGAGTGCCAAACTCGTTGTAGGTCACGTCGGCCACAGTGAGCTTGAAGTTGCCGGTCGACAGCGCGATCTTGCTGCCGTCGGGGCTCACGGCGATACCGCCGCCACGGTTGAAGGGGAATTCGTCGCTGGTGATGAAGCTGTAGTCCTCCTCCCACTCGCCGTCGGCGTTCTTGCTCACGTGCTTCAGGGTAGGCTGGGCATCGTTGGGGGCGCCACGATACTGGGTCCACCAGATGTTGCCATTCTGGTCGTAGTCGATGCTCACGCTCTGGGCGCTGATGGTGTACTGCGTGCTCAGGGGAATCACCTCGTCCAGCTCGTCGGGCACGGCGTCCCAGGTGGTGGCGGTGCCGAGGGGATACTCAAACATCTTGTAGTTGCCATAGGTGAACACCTGGCCGCGGGTTGAGCTCAGGTTGGCAATCTTGAGGTTCTCGCCCTCGCCGGTGATAGCGAAGCAAGCCGAGTAGCCAGCCACGAACTCGCCATCCTCGTTGTAGAGGTTGCAGTCGTAACCGGTGGCCTCGTAGTTGCTCTTGCTGCCCACGAACACGGGGCTCCACTCAGCCAGGTTGTCGGGGTTGACCTCGTAGAGGGGCTGGCCGTTCTTCACGTCCAGGCCACCCACAAAGATGCGGCCGTCGTTGCTGATTTTCACTTTCTTCAGCGCGAAGTTGTTGCCCGTGCCGCCGGTGTAGTCGGCATAGGCATAGTTCTCCTGCAGGTTGGGGTCGCCCACATAGCCGTACTTGCCGTCGGGATTGGGCATGCGGTTGAGCTGCGGGTCGAAGTCATACAGACCGGCGCCAACACCTTCCACCTGATTGGAGGTGAAATAGGTTGCGGTCTTGTCGTTCACGCTGGGCTGGCACTCGGTGACGAGGACGCGGCCGAAGTTGGCGCTCATCGGGTTGTTGTCAATGGCGATGCCGTAGGGGCTCCAGAAGGTATACACGGGGTCGCACTGCACGGGCTCGGCGAGCTCGGCACCCTTCACACGGATAGCCATGTCGTAGGTGGCGGGCTCCAGGCCTTCGATGCTGAGGTTGAACGAGTGCTCGCCGGCTGCCAAGGCATCGGCATCGAGCTCCACGCTCTTCACCACTTCGCCGTTCAGCATGAAGTCGACCACAACGCGCTCGGCTGCAGCATTCAGGCAATAGTTCACGGGGACGGTGTTGGCGTCGGTGTCGACAACACCCGTCGTGGCGTTGTAGGCAAACGGGTTCTGAGCGGCTGCGCTCAAGCCCATTGCCAGCAAGCCTGCAAAGAGTAATGATTTCTTCATAATCTTTACTGTTTTGGGTAGTTAATAATTAGGTTGATAATTGATTCCAATTTTTCAAAGCACAAATTTACTATCATTTTTCCAAACAGCACAATTTTGAATGATTAAAATTTGTTTAATGGCTAAAAATTTGCTGGAAAAATGCTGCAAAATCTAGAAGGGCTAGATTCTCTAGGTCAACTAGAATAACTAGATTCTCTAGGTCAACTAGAATAACTAGATCCTCTAGTCTAAATGCAAAAGCGAGAGCCAATCCCGCTCGATGCTTGGCGCATGGCTGGGACTGGCTCTCGAAATGTGGGTCGGTGGGTGAAAATGCACCTGAATGGTGATTCACACCAGGCGATGGGGTGATTACTTCACCACCTTCACGGCGCTCTTGCTGCCGTCGGTGTAGGTGGTCACCATGATGTTCACGCCATTGAATGCGTTGGCGCTGGTCTGGCCGGCAGCGTTGACATACTTCACGCTGGCCACGGTCTTGGCGGCGTTGACCTCGTTCACACCGGTGTCGATGTCAGACTCAAGGACCACATACTCGGCCTCGAGCTCGGGAAGGGTCTGGCTCACATAGCCCTCCTTCTCGAAGGTGAGCATGTAAGTGCCTTCGGCGGGCACCTCGATCTCGTAGCTGCCGTCGGCAGCGGTGGTGGTGGTGAAGGTGTCGCCTTCGGCGCGCTTCATGCCTTCGGGCTCGTTGGCAACCCAAGTGGCGGTCACCGTAACGCCCTCGATGGGAGCTTCGTCGGCATCGAACACGCCACCGGAGATGGTGCGCGTCTCGGGCTCAACGCTCTCCAGAGCCAGCTTGTAGACCTCCATGCTCTTGCCAGGGGCATACTGATAGATGAGCACACCGTCCTCGACCACCTGGGCGTTCAGCCAGTTGGCCTGGAAGGCATTGGCGGCAGCGGCGATGGTGGGCTCTTTCACGAACAGGGGAGCCTCGGCGCCGATCTCGTAGATGCCAAAGCCGTCGAAGTAGGCGTTGTTGGCAGCGCCACAGGGATACACCACGAAGTTCTTGCCGTCGAAAGCGAAGAAGTCGGCACCGTTCTGGTTGCAACGGATCATGCCGTCAGCACTGGCGGGGATGTTGATGGCCTCACCCTCCAGGTTGTCGCCGTTCCAGTAGTACAGGTAGGGCATGCCACCGCGCTGATAGTAGAAGATGGCGTCGTTGCCTTCGGCATCGACCACAGCGTTGATGATGGTCATGTTGTCGGCGTTGGCAGCGGGGCTCTGCAGCGGAGCGTAGCAGTCCTCACCAAGCACCTCGCCACCCTCGTAGAAGTAGCGGTTGATGGCACCGTTGGCGGGCAGCAGGGGCAGGTAGAGCTCACCGGTACCGAGCAGGTCGCCATAGGCACGGCCCAGCACATCGAGGCGGCCGCCGTTGGGGGCACCGCCACCCAGGGGCAGGTCGGTCACTTCACCCGTCTCGGGGTCGATGACGCGGATCATCGGGGTCTCGTCGTCAAACAGCCAGCTGCCGGCGTTGGGGAACGTGGCCAGGCTCACAATCACGTGGCCGGCCTGGTCGATGTTGATACCGCAGTTGAGGCCGCCCTCAAACTGCTGGTTCTCCAGCCCGTTCTCGCTGTAAACCATCACAGCGGGACCCTCGGCAACCTTGTTGTTGATGTAGAACTTGCCGTTCAAGCCCACGCCCTGGCGGCAGTCGGCCGATGCGGGCACGTTTTCCGAGCCCCACAGCTTCTCCACGGTGTACTGAGCGCTCATGCTCAGCGATGCTGCGGCAAGCGCAGCGAAGAGTAATGTTTTCTTCATCTCGTTTTGGTTTTTGAAGTGAATAATAAAATGAAAGATGTCTCTTTTTCAACGAGCAAAATTATAGACAATATTCCGAACAGGCAAGCATTTGACCGAATATGGTTGTTAAAAATGCTAAAATTGCGTCGGTTTGTGGCGTTTTTTTAAATAATGAGTCACAAACGATTGTCAAGTCAAAATTTTGATGTAATTTTGCAGCCGCTTTTGCCGGGAACGAATCTGGCGAAGTGTATAGTTTACTAATTTTATTAACTTTTTAAAATGAGCGAAGAATTAAAAAATTCTCCAATCGCCGATTTCGATTGGGACGCCTTCGAGAAGGGCGACTCCAAGCGAGACAAATCCTATGAGGAACTGGAAAAAACCTACGACAAGAGCCTTGGCAACTTCAAGGACAAGGACGTGACCGAAGGTACCGTGATCTCGATCAACAAGCGCGAGGTGGTGGTTAACATCGGTGCGAAGTCGGACGGCATCATTCCCTTTAACGAGTTCCGCTACAACCCCGACCTGAAGGTGGGCGACACCGTGGAGGTGTTCATCGAGAACCAGGAGGACCGCAAGGGCCAGCTGATTCTCTCTCACCGCAAGGCTCGCATGGCCAAAAGCTGGGACCGCGTTAACGAAGCGCTTGAGAAGGATGAGGTCATCAAGGGTTACGTCAAGTGCCGCACCAAGGGTGGCATGATTGTCGACGTGTTTGGCATCGAGGCCTTCCTGCCCGGCAGCCAGATTGATGTGAAGCCCATCCGCGACTACGACGTGTTTGTGGGCAAGACCATGGAGTTCAAGGTGGTGAAAATCAACCAGGACTACAAGAACGTGGTCGTGAGCCACAAGGCGCTCATCGAGGCCGAACTCGAGCAGCAGAAGAAGGAGATCATCTCCAAGCTCGAGAAGGGCCAGGTGCTCGAGGGCACCGTGAAGAACATCACCAGCTACGGTGTGTTCATCGACCTGGGTGGCGTGGACGGTCTGATCCACATCACCGACCTGTCGTGGGGACGCGTCAACAATCCTGCCGACGTCGTCGAACCCGACCAGAAGCTCAACGTCGTCATCCTCGACTTCGACGACGAGAAGAAACGCATTGCCCTGGGTCTGAAGCAGCTCATGCCTCATCCCTGGGAGCAGCTCGACCCCAACCTCAAGGTGGGCGACCGCGTCACCGGCAAGGTGGTCGTGATGTACGACTACGGCGCATTTGTGGAAGTCGCTCCCGGTGTGGAGGGCCTGATCCACGTGAGCGAGATGTCGTGGAGCCAGCACCTGCGCTCGGCTCAGGACTTCATGAAGGTGGGCGATGTGGTCGAAGCACAAATCCTGGCCCTCGACCGCGAGGAACGCAAGATGTCGCTCGGCATCAAGCAGCTCAAGGAAGACCCGTGGGAGAACATCGAGACCAAGTATCCCGTGGGCTCGCACCACAATGCCAAGGTGCGCAACTTCACCAACTTCGGCGTGTTTGTCGAGCTGGAGGAGGGCGTCGATGGCCTGATCCACATCAGCGACCTGTCGTGGACCAAGAAGGTGAAGCACCCCAGCGAGTTCACCCAGATTGGCGCTCCCATCGAGGTGGTTGTGCTCGAGATCGACAAGGACAACCGTCGCTTGAGCCTCGGCCACAAGCAGCTTGAGCAGAACCCCTGGGACGTGTTCGAGACCGTGTTCACCGTGGGCAGCATCCACGACGGCGTGATCACCGAGATGCTCGACAAGGGCGCTGTGATCAACCTGCAGCCCTACGGAGTCGAAGGCTTTGCCACGCCCAAGCACCTCGTCAAGGAGGATGGCACCCAGGCCAAGCAGGACGAGAAGCTCCAGTTCAAGGTGATTGAGTTCAACAAGGACGCCAAGCGCATCATCCTTTCGCACAGCCGCATCTTCGAGGACGAGCAGAAGGGTGAGGCCCGCAAGGCCCGCCGCGCCGAGCGCAAGCCCGCCGAGCGTGCCGAGGAGCCCGTGGCATCGACCACCGTCGAGAAGACCACCCTGGGCGACATCAGCGCTCTGGCCGCTCTGAAGGAGAAGCTCGAGAAGGGCGAGTGATTAGTCACACATTATTTAATAAATAGCATCGGCCGGCGCCGGTGCTATTTATTTACAAGATGTGTGCGGTGCGCAGTGCCCGGTGCCGTTTGGCTCATGACGCACGGCTATTGCTATTGACAGAAAACAACATTCTCAATATCATCAATCAATGAAGTCCACATTGTTCACGCTGCTGTTTTGCAGCACGCTGGCCGTAGCGGCTCAGCAAGTCAACATCAACGGTCCGCGGCGGCTGCTGCCCGACCTGGAAATGCCGGCGGGGTTCCCGGTGCTCGCTGCCGATGGCAGTCGCCTGCTGTTTTCCGACTCCGACGCCAATGGCCTGAGCCTCTATGATTATGCCACTGGCGCCGTGACCACGGTCACAACTGCCGCCGGAGCGGGATTCGACGCCAGTTTCGCCGCCGACGGGCGCGTTTACTACGTGGGCCAGCAGCGGGGCGAGCACAACCTGGTGTACCGCAGCGGCCACGCCTTCGACCCCGCCACCGGGGCCAGCGCCGAGGTGATGCCGCCGCAGCATGGCGCGGTGCACCTGGTGCGTGCCATGGCCGGTGCGGCATTCAGCGCCGGGCGCCAAGCGATGGCGATGCCGGCCACAGCGGGCGTGAGCGTGTATACCGAAGGGTCGACGGTGGTTATAGGCCGCGCAGGCCGCGAGCAGGCCCACAGCCCCGTGCCCTCGCATGCCGGCTACTTGTGGCCCTCGCTGTCGCCCGACGGCACGCGCGTGGCGTTTTTTGCCGCCGAACGCGGCATCTGCGTCATCGACCTCGACGGCCACCTGCTCGCCCAGTTGGGCAACTACGAGTTCCCGTCGTGGCTCAACGACCACTACCTCGTGGCGCAGCACGCCACCGACGACGGCCATCAGTTCACCTCGTCGCAAATCATGCTGCTCAAAGCCGACGGCTCGTGGAGCCGCGAGCTCACGTCGCCCTCGTCGATGACCATGCAGCCCACCGCGGCCAACGGCAAGCTGGTCTACACCACCATCGACGGCCGGCTCTACGAGATGCAAATCAACATTGTGGAACCCTGAAAAGCCCATCAGCACATGAAACGCCACCTATTCACGGCTGCCGCCCTTCTCATTGCCGCCATCGCGCTGGCGCAGCAACCGCACGTCTACATCAACCCCGGCCACGGCGGCCACGGCAGCGACGACCGCAATGTGGTCATCCCGCCCTTTGCCGCTGGCGACACCGCCGGATTCTGGGAGTCGAACTCCAATCTCTGGAAAGGATTCGCCTTGCAGGAGATTCTGCGCAAAAAGGGCTACCGAACCAGCATCTCCCGCCTCAAAAACGAAGAGGCCAACGACCTGAACCTGTCCACCATCGTGGCGCTGAGCAACGCCAGTGGTGCCGACGTGTTCTACTCCATCCACAGCAATGCCTCGGGCTATGGCGACAGCCATGCCTATAATTACCCGATGGGCATCTACCGAGGCTACACCGGGCAGCCGCAGGTGGCCAACAGCGACAAACTGGCTGCCGACCTGGGCGTGTCGC